>JAOZSP010000035.1 GCA_029939615.1 Candidatus Izemoplasma sp.
TAGAAGAACTATGTAGTAATTGACCTGTAGCGGAAGAGTCAAAATAATATGTTAATGTTTCGTTAATTTTGTCGTAAATAAGGATATCTGTAACAGCACCTGATTCATCTCTTTCAATAACATTTCCTGAACCTATAACTAAATCATATTCATGAACAATGTGAATGACAGTCTGTGTTCCTGAATCCTCAATTATTGTAATGCTGTGTGGTTGTAGATGAAAGAGATTAGTTCGTATTTTTTCAGTTATTATATAGCTGTCTTGAATCATACGGTTTTCATAATCAAATCGTTGTTTAGCAAGTAAATTCATAGAAAGCATTTG
Organism: Candidatus Izemoplasma sp.; assembly: GCA_029939615.1. Taxonomy (GTDB): domain Bacteria; phylum Bacillota_I; class Bacilli_A; order Izemoplasmatales; family Izemoplasmataceae; genus Xianfuyuplasma. Next base: position 326 of record JAOZSP010000035.1, read on the forward strand.
TGTTAACATAGAAAGTACCATAGCGCTTATTGCGATAGTAATTAGAAGTTCTAGTAATGTTACACCACGGTTATTCTTAAGAATAGATTTCTCATTTGCATTATTCATCAGCAATCAACCCCGTTAAAATCATATATAAATCAGGATCATCATAAAAATCAATCCAAACTATTACTCTAATTAATGTAGAAATATCAGTTCCATTTAGATGAAGCTGAATATCATCATCAGTCTCAATCGTACTACGTACACTTTCAGGTATATTAGTATCAGCAAGAAGAGAAGTGCGTTCAGCTGTTGTTAAACTGTAATCAAGCATAAATACTTTATATGTAGCACTTGAATAAGATGCGTTATTCCATATTGTAGTGAAGATATGCGTGCATAAATATTGGTCTGCTGTAGTAATTAAAGTATTACAATTATCCTCGTTTATTTCTATATAGTAGTCACCACTAGAATTTGCAGTATCAAGTTTAGTTCTAAAATCATTAAAGTCAATTTTTTCAAGGCCATACAAAGTACTATCAGCAACACTAGTTGCACTTAGTCTTTGTTGCGATCTATTATTAAGTTCAAGTGAACCAGAAAAGGTAGCCATAAGAGGTACTAGAATAACCGAAGTAATGACTAAAACAGCCAAAATCTCAACGATCGAAAAACCATTTTGATTTTTTTTCATAAAAATGCACCTCCTTATAATATAGTTATTTTTATTATATCATAGTCATAATATTTTTGCAAAAAAGATGAAAAAAAGATATTTTTTTTAAAAAAAATAGTTTTTTTTTGTAAATCTGGTCATTATGTTGTATAATTACTTTAAATATGATTAAGTGAGGTGAGATTGTGAACTCGCAATTTAAAAACAGCAAATTTGGGTTTATATTATATACGATTATCGTTGGACTAATTGTTTTTTCAACAATTTTTGTTATTTGGTATATGACCCTGGGGTACAAAATAGGGACATACGGCCCTGATACAAGACTGGGTAATGTATATATAGGCGGACTAGCAGAAGATGAAATTTTCTCTAGACTAGATGAAAAAATAACTTATTGGTATAACGACGATATGATTGTCTTTGAGTTAAGATATCAAAATTATAACTATGAATTTAATCGTGATTTATTAGTGTTTAATGTTGAAACATCTTCAATGTCCATTCAAGATGGAGTCACTAATGAGTTGTTAGTCTCAATTCAAGGTGCTGACCGAAATGCAATTGAAGATGAAATTTCGAATCTATTATTTTTAGAAGATGTTATTGATAATGTTGATTTGCACCGTTTGATAAATGATATGTTGCAAGATGCATCACTGATGAAATCTTATTCATGCAAAAATATTGAGGATTATTTGATTGATCCAGGTTTATCAATTGTTGAACTTGGAAATAGTACTTTTTCAATTCCACAGGGTGTTGTCGGTGCTACTGTTATTAGTAAAGTGAACGAAGTTTTTGCTGATGGTAAAATATTAATTAATAGTAATTCTTTATTTGATATTACTGAAGTTTTTGGTACAACAATGAATGATTCTGAAATGACAGTGTTGTCTACAGCTATGTTGGATTTAATTTTAGTAACTAATTTCTTAATTGATGAAGAACACTATAATCCAAATATTGATTTTACAATGTATACAATAGAAAACTATCCATATTTTGCACATAATGCAGTTGTAAATCAAGTAGTGGATCAATCATTTTCATTTTATAATCCGAATAAATCAGATTATTATTTTACATTAGAAATTGTTGACGAAACTACTTTAGACCTAAAATTATATGGATTGGCTTTTTAGAATACTATTGAAATAGCTATTGTAAGTACAGAATTAGATTATATTACACAAACAACTAGTAATACTTCATTATTACAAAATGGATATAATGGAGTGATTATTGAAGTTTATAGAACAATGACTGACGTTTACGGCAGTGTAGTTTATGAAAAACTTATACTATTTGAATTTTATCCGCCTATCAAGGAGATAATTTACGAACCATAGAAATGTTTAGGGAGTGATAATATGGCTAGAAATGTTCAAAAGCGTTTAGGAGATGTTTTATATGAACAAGGAGTTGTTACTGAGAAACAAATCAGTGAAGCTCTAAAAAAACGCTCTAAAGGTGAAAAACTTGGAGAGGCATTAATGAGATTTGGGTATTGTAACGCTTCGCAAATTGTTGATGCACTTGAAACGTCTTTAGGAATTAGAAGAGTTAATCTACAATTGCTTTATATAGATGAAAGCGTATTAAAATTGTTAGATGAAGAATTTGTTACGAAATCAAAAATTATGCCGATTAATATTCACGGGAGACGTATTGTAATTGCAATAAATGATCCTCTTGATTTTCCAACGATAGAAAATGTTCGTTTGAGAACAGGAATGAATGTTGAAACAGTATTAGCAACACAAAATGATATTGATACAGCTATAGCAAGATACTATGGCTTTTCAAAGACGTTAAAGTCCTTAGGTATAGAAGTTAAGGAAGAGAAGAAAGACGATGAAAAGTTCTATGAAGAACTTATGGCTAGTTCTGAGACTGATGCTAATGAGTCACCAATTATCCAATTAGTAAATCAAATTTTACTAACTGCTGTTAAAAGTGAAGCATCAGATATTCATATTGATCCAGGAGATATTGAATTTAAAATTAGATATAGAATTGATGGAGTTTTGAGTACTGAGCGTAAATTACCTAAAATCATTTTAACAAAATTAATTTCACGAATCAAAGTTATGTCTCATATGGATATTACTGATTCAAGAACACCACAGGATGGTAGAATTAAAACGGTTATCGAAGGCCGTCCTATTGACTTACGTGTTTCTACTTTACCGACAATACGAGGAGAAAAAGCTGTATTAAGGGTATTAGATTTATCACGTGAAAGTAAAGGATTAGATCGTCTTGGATTATCTGATTCAGATAGAAAGATGTTCGAAAGATTAATTGGTCGTCCTAATGGAATAGTGTTAGTTAGTGGACCTACTGGTAGTGGTAAAACAACTACATTATATGCTTCTTTAGATCAACTTAATGCTGAGGATGTGAATTTAATTACGGTTGAAGACCCCGTGGAAATTGAGTTAGAAGGAGTTAACCAAGTAAATGTTAATCCAGATATAGATTTCACTTTTGCAAATGCACTTAGATCAATTTTACGTCAAGATCCTAATATAATAATGGTAGGGGAAATACGTGATACTGAGACTGCTGAAATTGCTATTTCAGCTTCATTAACAGGACATTTAGTTTTAAGTACTATTCATACTAATAGTGCCGTTAAAACAATTACAAGATTAATTGATATGGGTATAGATGCATTTTTAGTTGCTTCATCGTTAAGTGGTGTTGTTGCCCAAAGATTACTTCGAGTAGTTTGTAAATATTGCGCAGAAGAGGTTGTTCCTACAATAAGTCAACAAGAACTTTTCAAACGAAATAATATAGAAATAAAAACTATGAAAAAAGCAGTTGGTTGTGAACATTGCAATAATACTGGTTATAAAGGAAGAGTAGCAATTTTTGAAATAGTAGATATTAATGAAAATATAGTTAGAATGGTTTCTAATGAAGCTAAAGAATATGAAATATTAGAACAAGTAAGAAAAGATGGAACAAAGTTATTAATAGAAGCAGGTTTAGAGAAAGTTAGACTAGCCCAAACAACATTGGACGAAGTTATGAGAATTAGTTTAGACTAGATTAGAGGTGGATTTATGGTAATACTTGATTATAAGTTTCGCGCTAGAAGACTTAAGGATGGAAAAATAATTAAAGGTTCAACCGAAGCTCCTTCAAAAGCAATGGTGGAGAAATATATTCAAGAACGAGGTATGAATCCAATTGAGATATATCAAAGTACTTCAATTATTGGTGTTTTGGGAAGGATAAGTGTCGGAAGAGTAATCAAAGAAAGAGACTTGATTTTCTTTTTAAGACAAATAGGATCATTACTTAACGCAGGAGTACAACTTAATGAAGCAATTGAAATATTAGCAACTCAGCAATCTAATAAGCAAATTAGACGAATCTATTATGGATTATTCTATGAAGTAAACAGTGGAACGACTCTTGCTGATGCTTTTGAAGAATATCCTACTGATTTTCCTGAAATATTGGTTTCAATGGTTCGTGTTGGTGAAAAAACTGGAGATTTAAGAGGAACTTTAGATGAAATAATTATTTATTTTGAATCACAGTTTAAAATCAAAAACTCGATTAAACAAACTATGATGATGCCAATGATATATTTAGTTATTGCATTCTTAGTAGCGATTTTTATATTCGCGTTTGTTATGCCAGGTTTTGAGGACATGTTTGATTCACTTGATGGAGACATGCCGGGTATAAGTTTAGCATTCTTGCAAGTAGGAAACTATTTACAGGCTAATTACATAATGTTAATAGTAGAATTTGTTGCTTTTATAGTTGTATTTAGATTGTTAAAGTCTAAATCGAAAAAATTTCAACGATTGTTAGCATATATAAGTATTAAAATGCCAATATTGGGAAGTGTAGTAAGACTAAGTAATTTATCTAGAATTGCAGCTACAATGTCGCAAATGTTGAATAAACATGTTCCTTTACAAGAATGCCTAATAACAACATATGAAATTTTAGATAATCAAATATACAAGGATATTATTATAGAAGCACAAAAAAACGTAAATAATGGTGATTACATTTCTCAAGCATTTGAAGGACACTATGCTGTTGAGGTTGTTTTTACAAGAATGATTAGCGTTGGGGAACGAACTGGAGATCTTGGGAAAATGCTAAAAAATCTCTCTACCTTCTATGATGAAGACAGTGGTGTACAAATCGACCGCGTTAGAAAATTGATTGAACCAGTATTGATGTTAGTCATTTTTAGTCTAGTGGTTGTAATGCTGTTAGCTATTATGCTACCTAGTTTATCATTTTCTGGATCGATGTAAGAATATGATATGAAAAATATTGACTAATTTTGAAAAATGGATTTAAATCGTTGACATTATCATTGTGAAATGATATATTTAATGTATTCAAATAGAAAAATATGAAAGGAGATATAATATGAATAATAAAGGTGTTACTTTAATTGAATTATTAATTGTTATCGTAGTTATCGGGATTATTAGTGCATTTGCAGTTCCTGCAGTTGGGAAATTCTTAGAAAATGCTGAAAAAACAGCAATATTACAAGATGCTATCGCAGTAGAGGTTGCTGCTGAAAATTATTGTGCTTATAACTCATGTGCTTCAAATGAGGCATTAACTTGGGATGAATTGAAAGATTATTTAGGTAATTTTAATGCTGAGTATTATCAAGATTGTGTATTGGGAGATACTACAACTATTGCTCGACTTGATGCTACTTCAGGAGACTGGATTGTATGGCTTGAAAGAGCTGGAGGTAGTGGTGGAGGAAACTCTACAAGTGATTGGGAATGGACTAATAGACTTCCTGATGGTACTGCTAATCCAAATCCAGTAAGTCCTCGTGATGGATCTACTGCAGATGTAACAGATGACTAAAAATTAAATTTTATTTACAAAGTAAAATAAAGAAAAGTAGATGCTTTTGAATAAAAGTCTCTACTTTTTTTATTAAAATATTATAAAAGAAGGTGATCATTGTGAATTACTATGAAATTCTAATATATTCATATATTTTCTTCTTAGGTTTAATTTTCGGCTCTTTTTTCAATGTTGTCGGAATCAGAATTCCTCAAAAAGAGAGTTTATTAGGCAGAAGCCATTGTCCTTCTTGTGGAAAAACTCTTGGATGGTTGGAACTATTTCCGGTATTTGGATATATTGTATTGGGTGGAAGATGTAAAACTTGTAAGACACATATCTCGGTCAAATACCCATTGATTGAATTAATCACTGGTCTTCTATTTTTATTTTCATATTTAATTTTACATGAAAATATGGTAGAATATATATTAATGATAGTATTTATCTCTTTAATGGTCATTCTTACTGTTTGTGATATCTATTATAAAATCGTTCCAAACATAATTCTGATTTGCTTTTTACCTGTCATATTCTTATTAAGGATGTTCAGTCCGGTCATATTATGGTATAATGCAATTATCGGCGCAGTTGTTGGGTTCGGATTTATGTATCTAATTGCTTTGTATGGTAAAAAAAGGTTTAAACAAGAAGCCCTTGGTGGTGGTGATATTAAACTATATATTATAATTGGTTTGGTTTTAGGATATGAAGTAGTGTTCTTTTCTGTGTTTTTTGCATCACTTCTAGGATTATTTTATAGTTTGATTTTTAAAAGGAAAACTGGCTACATACCGTTTGTTCCATTTATTTTCGCAGGTTCTTTAATCGCATATTATTTTGGACAAAATATAATCGATTGGTATATATCAATAATTTATTAGAAAAGAAGGTGTCAATATGTCAAATTTAGCAATTAGTTGTTTCTTTACTGATAAAGAGTTCAATTTTATCGAGAAACCTGATGGTTATAGCATGAAGAAGTTAAAATATTCTAGTGTTAAAATCCCTCCAGGTACAATTGAGAATGGAAGTATTTATAAAGAAGAGAAATTAATAAAATTATTAAAAGATACGTTCAAGATTTTTAAAATCAAGGCGCGTCGAGTAAATCTCATAATTCATGAGGAACTTTTTACTTTTCGTAAAATTGAAGTTCCGATAATTTACAAACCATCAGAAATAGGAAAATATATTGATTCACAAATTGGTAAAACAATTATGATTCCTTTTAATGATATGACAATGGATTATATTATTCATAAAAAAAATGCCGATTCGTATGATGTTATAATGTTTTATGCTCCAAAACAGGAACTAAAGACATACTTAAATCTATTTTATGATATGAATATGCAAGTTGTTAGAACTGATATACCTCCTTTATCATTACATCGTTTGTATTATTACCGTAAATACGAAGATTCTGAAGTTAGATTTGAGACTGATATAATGTTTTTGGCAATTTTTGATGATACTTACTCGATGTATATTTTTGATCAAGAAATTCCTGTCTTTTCAATTGTTCAGAATTTGAATATTACCCAACTTGAAGGCGAAAAATACTTAGAAATTTTGGATCAAGAGATATCAAAAATTTCTAATTATTATAAATTTAATTTAAATGCAGGGGATCGTACTATAAAGAAAGTTGTCTTATTTAATATGTCAACGAAATTAGCTGATGAGCAAATTCACAATTACTTTTATGAAGAAGGTTCATTAGTTGTGATGGAAGTTTTCGATATGAAAACAGTTAGTAAAATTGTTGATACTTTAATAGATCGCGAGTGTTACATTCCTTTAGCTGCTAGTCTACCTGACCCGAAAGGATTGTGGTAGTATGAAGAAAAATGTATATCAAATGGATGCTTCTGGATATGGAGACTTCATTTATGTTAATTTATTACCTGAAGTTAAGCGCTCAAGACAGTTCAATGTAAATGTAATAATTACTTTACTATTTACGATTGTAATTGGATTTGTTTTGATATAATTACCATACAGTGATTTAATCTTTGATTTAGAAGAAATTACTAGTGTTAATAACGATTTAGAGCATGAACTTGTCTTGACACATGAAGAATTTGTTGGATACGAAATTGATTTGGATGCAATTAAATTTGAAGACGATATTTCAAATCTTAGTAAATTAAGAGTCGATTTTAATAATCTAGTTGACGACATCAAACTTGTTGCTGACCTTAACGGTGGAAGAATAAACCGAATTACATATGATGCTTCTATTGAACAACTTCAAGTAGAAATTTCAATTGTTTCACAATTCAGCTATAACGCATTGAATAATCAGTTGTTAAATCTACCTTGGGTATCGTATAGTACGTATAATACTCCAACAAGATACTCAGATGATGTTGAGTATACTGCTGTGTATGAAATTGGAGTTGATTATAATGCTGAATAGAAAATTAAATAATTATCTGTTTTATGGTGTTTTAGCTTTAATCGCAATCTCTTTATTTGGATTGAGAGTACTATTAGTTGGTAATTTACAAGGTTCTATTGATAATTTAGATAGTGATAATATTGACTTGCAAAATCGAATTGATGTTCTTGAAGAAATAGTTCAAGAGAATAAAGAAGTTCAAACAAGTCATCTATATGAGTTATATGATATAATTCCAAATGTTTATTCAGATACAGCGTTAGTTTATAAAACAGTTTCAATACTTGAAAGTGTTGGCGTTACTGAAGCAAACGACATGCAGAGAACAGTTTATGTTGATGGTACAGTAGAGTTCCCTTCCGACAGTGAATTTTTTGAAATTGCACAAAATTATTTCTTTGTAGAGATTCAAGTAGCATTTACAACATTAGATCCTGAAGTTGTTAATGCATTTATTGATGAACTATATAATAGTAATCAACTATTCATTATCAAAAATTTAGAGTATTCAGTTCCTACTGACAGTGATTATGTTATTGTATCAATTAACTTCTATGCGATTTATAATATACTTACTGATGTTGACTTTGACGTTGAAGAAGATGTTAATGAAAATACTGAGGATGAGGAATAACAAGTTATTATTGGATATTATAATTAAAGCAGAAAACTCAATTGAGTTTTCTGCTTTTTACGAAATCGTTAATTTCTGATATTAATTCATCAAACATATATTCTTCTTGTACTTTACGCTTTATCTTACCATTTACAAAGATTAAACCTTCACCCTTACCACCAGCAATACCAATATCGGCAGCTTTTGCTTCTCCTGGACCATTTACTGCGCATCCCATAACTGCAACTGTGATATCGTAGTCTTTAGATTCTAAATATGCTTCAACTTTATTAACTAAGTTAAACATATTGTATTGAATACGACCGCAAGTAGGACAACTTATAATTTTAGGTTTATTATATAACCCTAAAGAACTTAATAATTCTTTAGCGACTTTAACTTCTTCAATTGGATCAGCCGATAAACTAACACGAATTGTATCTCCTATTCCTTCATATAGGAGAATTCCTAAACCAATAGAACTTCTTATTGTTCCGCCAAATAAAGTTCCTGCTTCAGTAACCCCAAGATGAAGAGGGTAATCAAATTCTTTACTAGCAGCTAAATAAGCTTCAACGGTTTTTGATATGTCACTTGATTTTAAAGATAGAAGAATATTATAAAAATCAAGTTTTTCAAGTAATCTAACATGATATTTAGCGCTTTCTAGCATTCCTTTAGAAGTTACTCCATATTTTTCAATAATATCTTTTTCTAAACTTCCACCATTTATGCCGATTCGGATAGGGATATTCTTTAGTTTGCAAGCATCGACAACTTTCTTGATTTTTTCTTCGCTTCCAATATTTCCAGGATTAATCCTGATCTTGTCAATTCCATTTTTAATGCAAATTAAAGCAAGCCTATAGTCAAAATGGATATCGGCAACTAATGGAACAGTTACTTGTTGAACTATTTCCTTAATAGCGTAAGCATCTTCCTTATCAAGAATAGCTAGACGAACTATCTTTGCGCCAGCAGTAGCATAAGTATTAATTTGACTTACAGTCTCTGAAATATTTTTTGTTTTCGATGTTGTCATTGTTTGAATAACGATATCGTTCATTCCACCAATTTTAATATTTCCAACTTTTACAGTTTTTGTATTTCTTCGTTTTTTCATAGTATCACCGTTTCAATTATACATTATTATGAGCAAAAAATATATAAATGTATTGATTTTTAAGGAAAATAGTGATATATTATAAAAGACTTTTTAGTGAGGAGGATTCATATGAGAACAGCATTTACTTTAAGATGTACAGTATGTAAAAGTGAGAACTATCGTACGGATAAAAATAAGAAAATTCATCCTGAGAGATTAGAAGCAAACAAGTTTTGTCCAAAATGTGGTAAAGTAACACTTCATAAAGAAAAAAAATAATTAAACTTCCATTTATGCGAAGTTTTTTTAAATAAGAGGTGACAAACTATTATGAGTAAATATATCTATGGAATTGATGTTGGTGGAACAACTATAAAATTTGGACTTTTTGATCATGCAGGAATCTTTTTATCAAAATGGGAAATTATAACTGACAAAAGTGATAATGGAAAAAACATTGTTAAGGATATTTATATATCAATTTTAGATAATACACCAAATTTGAAAGAAGTTATTGGGTATGGAGTAGGAATTCCTGGTCCAGTTGTAAATAACTTTGTTCCTGTTGCCGTTAATTTAGGTTGGAAAAATGTTGATTTAAAAGAAGAACTTAGAAATCTACTAGATAATGAACATATTTACATTGCTAATGATGCAAACATCGCAGCGCTAGGTGAGGCAGCTTTTGGTTCAGGTAAAGGACACAAGGATGTAGCGATGCTTACAATTGGTACAGGAATTGGTAATGGTTTTGTTAGTGATAATAAAATCATTGAAGGATTTCATGGAGCAGCTGGAGAAATAGGGCATTTAAAAATTAATCCTCAAACTCCTTTAATGTGTAATTGTGGCAAAAAGGGTTGTTTAGAAACAGTGGCAAGTGCAACAGGTATCAAAAATACATATCGCTTGTTTAAGGAAACTTTTGTTGGTGATTCATCTTTATTTAGATTAAATACACCTTCAGCAAAAGCCATTTTTCATGCTGCTAAAAATAATGATGAATTAGCTAATTTAGTTGTTGATTATGCTGCATATTACCTTGGATATGCATGTCATGTAATAAGCGCTACAACTAATCCTTCAATA
>JAOZSP010000193.1 GCA_029939615.1 Candidatus Izemoplasma sp.
ATAATAAGCCAGAAGATTTTTTTGATAAGCTTATGTTTCTTTTCGGGTTATAATACATAATTCTTTATAAGTGAATGAGAAATAAGGATTTGTATTATTCATTCATTAGTCCTTTAACTTCAGTTTTTAATTTAGGTAGATGTTTAATTATTATTCCCCAAATTACATCATCTGAAATTGTATCATAACCGTGTATTATTCTATTTCTTGCGTCAACAATTTTTCTTGAGTTTGACACTTTAAAGAGTTAATAGGCAGATATACAGCATTATGAAAAACTAGGCGTGCACTACCTTATTTTGCAAAAAACTGACTGATAGCATTATGCGGTGTGGTGTCATTTGGCACTTTCAGCTTAAGTTTATCAATAATTATTTGTTGGTTCTCATCCACTTTAGATCTTAGGTATAGGTTACTATTTGTTTTGTTATCCTTTATTTCAGAGACCTGCATTTTATCTATTGCTTTGACAATTGCTTTATATTGTAACTGCGTTGCATTTTTCAAGCGATTAATAAATGTAAAAGCAATAAAGCACATCGCAATGTGTCCTCTTATTCTTTTATCTGTCCAATGATATACAGGTCTTATTTCTAATTGACTTTTTAAAGCTCTAAACGTGTGTTCTACTTCAAATAAATCTCTATATTTTGATAGTATTATACTTATTTCTAAATCTGTAGTTGTTGACAAGGCTTTAAATCCATCAAATTTTGCATCTTGTTCAATTTTTACTTTGTCTAATTCAATAGGCACGCCTTTTTCTGTTGTTGATATAAATTTACCAGCTCCTCGTTTTTTAACCTGATTATATTTAGCGGGATTATCTAACAATTTATTTGCCTTATCAATTAATTTTTGTCGTTCATGTGCATCTTTACGTGCTCTCTTTGACGAATATGTGCAGATTATTCTTCTTCCTTTGTAAAGAGACTCTGTATATGTAAATATTTCTTTGGGTTTAGCTTCTGTGCTTGTTTTGTCTTTTTTGGATGATGGGAATACATCTCTGTGACTTTTTCTATCAAGTAGTTCTGCTTTAATTTGTTCACCAAGACCTTTAATACTATCTCCGATAATATAATCAATCTCATTTTCAACCATAAAGTCTCGATTGTCCTTATCTATCATTGCAGTATCAGCAACAACAATAACCTTGTCTATAGTAAATTGTTTTCTCATTTTTTTCAAAGCAATTATCATTGTTCCTCCTTCATATGTGTTGCCTTGATATATTTGATACGTAATTGGGTTACGTGATTTATCAACTAACAAACCTAATACGACTTGTGTTTTAGTAGCCTTGCCATCTTTTGAATAACCTTTTTGTCGCAAGTCGTCATCATTCTCTACCTGTGATTCAAAATAGAGTGTAGTAACATCATAAAATACCACATCCAACACTGTGGAGAACAGATTGTTTTGTTGCGTAAAAAGATGTTTCTTTATCAATTCTTCTTCTTTACTCAAAACATCCAGAGTTCTGTAAAAATAATGTAAAGGGATTTCTTTATCACTAAATCCAAGATATTCACTTTGATTGAAATGAGCCTGCAACTTTGAACAAGGCTCATTAATCCGTTCAGCTATCATTAGCTGAAGCACATCTTGCCAATCAAATTTTATTCTACTTTTATTATTGATAATTTTTATGAGTTGCGGAAAGTTGTAACTATTCCATAAGCTCTGAGTAATCATGGCATATCCATAGTTGTATCTACCTAATTCGTAAAATGAACTCTCGAATAAACTATCAATACTTCGTCCAGCTAATTCGACCAGCTTCTTTGCTATGCTTTCTAATTGGTCTGGTGAATAATCTTCTACTTTACCCAAAGAATGTAGTGTTCTATGTCTTGATTTGCCTCCTATTTTGTATGATTGGATTATACGTAGATAGGTTCCTGATTTCTTTTTTTCTATTCTTAAAAATGCCATGGTACAAAAATATAAGCAATATTTGGACAATACAAACATTTTCGCACTACGCCTGTTTTTTTGAAATACACAAGAAAACCACTGATATCAAGGGGTCATTTCTTGAAAATGACGAAAAAGGGGCTGAAAGTGTCAAACTCAAGACGCACGGGAAGAAATAAAATTGTAGCAAATTTGAAAGAATAAAATAAGGAAATGACTGAACGCCAGCCCCTAGTCGAGTAGGAAAAGGGGAATTTCGCCCCTAAACCTCTCACAGAACCGTACGTGAACCTCTCAATTCATACGGCTCTTATTATACAGTCAAGTATTAGGTTAATTGATAACCTAATGTCCAATGATAAAATAAGTTTGGAAATGAATTACTCACACGTCTTAGCCATTGTACTGCTTTGACTTTGCTTCGTTTGAAGCGTTTGTATTTATTCAATATCCATTTTATCAAGCGATGATGGAGATAATAAAACACTGGTTTTAAACATCTGCGGTTAATCTTTCCATAATAATTTAACCAGCCACGTATCTTTGGATTTAGGAGTATTGCTAAATCCTGAATATTACGCTGTGTTTTATTATGAAAGTCAAGCTTTCGCAATTCTTGTGTAATTCGTACCTTAGCCTTTCTGCTCATGATACAATCGAATTGAAGAAAACTTCCTCCTTTCTTTAGTTTCATCCGTATTGGGCGAAAACTAAAACCCAAAAAGTCAAATTGTACAGGAAAACCTTTAAGGTTTCTTCCATCTTTCTTACAATAAACAAGTTTTGTCTTTTCTGGATGAGCAGTAAGCCCACAAGCTGTAAGACGTTGTTTTAAATTTGCAAGTAATTGGGTAGCTTCCTGATGCGTACTACAACTAATAATAATATCATCAGCATACCGTACCATTTTAACTAATGGATAATGAATAAGCAACCATTTATCGACACAATAATGCAAAAATAAATTGGCTAATA
>JAOZSP010000194.1 GCA_029939615.1 Candidatus Izemoplasma sp.
GCTTATTTCTTCAATGTCTATTCTTAATGAAGCATTACTCATTTTGAAGATTGCTTCAAGGAAATTAAAATTACAAAGATTAAAGGTTGAAGAAACTTATTCAATCGAGTCTGTAAATATATTTATCAGTTATTTTTATAAAACAGTTACTTTTAGAACACTGAATGTTATACGTTGTTGATCTCATAATTAAGAATATTTTACATTTTTTAATTATGAGAGGAGAATATAATGGAAAAATTTAACATCCTTGTTGAGAATTACAAGGACTTTTTAGAATGTATTTGTCAACTGAAATATGGGCCAGTAAACGGTTTAATTTTGGGCCAGTTATTTATCCCCTAATTGTAAGACCTTGTTTGAGTAATCTCTAAGTATTTTCCTAACATTTTCATGGATATCTTGTTCTGTGAATGAAACGTTTAAAGCCGGCTCAGTTCCATAAAGATTTAATATATACTCTTTTAATATTGGAGGAATATGGATTCTATTTGATTGTTCGATATTTTCTAAGTATCTAATTATTACTACCATTATTAGCACGCTCCTTTATCCAGTTTTTAGTTTCTTCATATCGATAACTTGTTTCTACTGTCATGTCCATGATATGTGCTTTGTGTGCGAGTCTGTCAATCATCGCTCCAGTCAACATAGGATCTTGGAATATTTCTTCCCAGCGATCAAAGTTTAAGTTACTTGTAATAATGATAGACCCTTTGTCTGTTCTATTTGATAGTAAGTTAAATAGAATCTCACAACCGCTTTTATCAAAGGATACATATCCCAATTCATCAAGTATGACTAAATCATACTTGTCGAATTTTTTCTTATAGGAATCTAATTGTCTATTACTTAGTGCTTCTTTGATTTGAATAATCAAGTCTGGCACAGAGATAAACAATACTGTACCCCCTTCTTCAACTGCTTTAATTCCTAGTGAGATAGATAAATGTGTTTTTCCACTTCCAGGGTTTCCAATCATGATGATATTTTCTTTGTTTTTGATAAAACTTAGGTCAAAAAGATTTTTCATTTGAAACTGTAAATCATTGCTATATTTATCTAAATCAAAATCACTTAGGTATTTCTTGTACGGAAATTTAGCTGTACGCATTTTCCTTCTGATCCCATTCGACTTTCGCTGCGCTAGCTCTAACTCTAGATAATTTACTATAAATTCTTTATAGGTTGGTTTTTTGTGATTTGCTTCTGATATAAGCATATTGCTATGACTTTTTAGGTAAGATAGTTTTAATTCGTATGCGTATTTTTCTATATTCATTTATGTTTTCTCCTTTAACTGATTAGTTTTGAATAGTTATATATCTGGGTTCTAGTAGCTTTTTCTAACTTGCTCTCTTCATAATGACCAAATAATTGTTTTTCGATATGAGACTCTTTGGAGTCTTGTAGTAAAGTTACTAAATCATCTATTGATACATTTTTATTTGTTTGTAATAGTTCTATAAATTCTCTTGGTTTTGTCTTATAATATGTATCGTAGATGAGTTTTAATTCGGGCCTATCCTTAAGAGCGTGAGAATTCCTAAGTGCCCCTGGTTTCTTTAGAAATGTATTTAAGTAATGCATTATATCTAACTGGAATGTTTTAAATCCGTCTACTTTTTTATGTTCACAAACGAATTCGTTGTTCACATATAAGGATATCGTATCAAAATAGATTCTTGCTGTTACAATTTCACCTACTAAGTATTCAGGTACAGAGTAGTAGTTGTTTTCAATTGTTGCGAGGGAATACTTGTTGATTTTACATTCCGTTACCTCCGATAGTCTCAAACTTGGTTTTAGAGGCTTTAGATGACGTTTTTCTTCCTCTATCATCGACCCTTGATTCAACGCGACTAATCGCGTTTGTAAGTAGTTTCTTGCTTCTTCATAACTATTGAATTTATACTTCATTGAGAATGCCTTATTACGGATAAATTTAACTGCACCTTCCACATGCCCTTTTTCATTCCCCTTAAAACAATTCGTCACATTTATATCAAAATCATAATAAATTGATAGTTTGATCAAATCTTCATTTAGCTCTTTTTCATGTTTTCCAATAAACTTCTTAACGACGTTTCTCATGTTGTCGTATACAACTTCATCGTATACGCCTCCAACCATGTCGAAGAATTTTACTTGAGAATCTAGGAACACATCTTTTTTTTGATTTTTGTATAGATATGCCCACCTGAAATTTGATTTTGGTGATGATAATACCGCGATATGATACTTTTCTCTTTTCCCTTGAATATCTAATTTGATTTCTCCAAAGTCATACTCTAGCCTTTGCCCGTATTCATAATGTTGTCTTATGAAGCATTCTCGATGTCTTTTTCGTTTTTCTCGTACCTTTTCTGTTATTGTAGTCATTCCTATGTCATGTCCTGCTGATGCTATCATCTCATGAATTTGTACATTCGTTAATTGTTGCTTTTTCCATCCAAGTTCTTTTAACTTCATTTTCTCATTTGTTAAAATTTCTTCTAATAGTAGATCCATTTCTTTATTGTACTTCCTATTACTCCTGTTCGTAGATAAATACCTAACTTCTAACATTTCTTCTTGGACCATCTTAACATCTACATTTTCTTCTCCTAATTCATTTACCTTGTAATTGTAGTGATTCCAGTACTTGTTAACTGTTTTTCTATCCCACCCACATTCTCTTGCTATTTCTCTGTTTGATTTTCCTTTTCTTTTAAGATTTATTATCGTATATAAATCAATCACTTTTAACACTCCAATCACCTCAAGAACCATTATACATTCTTGAACTATTTTAAAACAAAAATAGTGGACCATTTTTCAACCGATATTCATCAATTGATTGGCCCACTATTAAA
>JAOZSP010000036.1:0-8903 GCA_029939615.1 Candidatus Izemoplasma sp.
GATTCTTACTGCTAGTAAATCAATCCTAATAAATGATATTAACAACATTATATCAACAGTTATTAGTAATCCCCACTTTTGTTTAAAAGTCATTTGATGATTATCTACTAACTTGAGTAAGTATTTCTTGTAAAATTCACTTTTTGTTATAAGTCGTGAATATTTTTCGGAACTTTTATTAAGCAGATAAAGGGTTAGAACAATAAAGGGTGTTGTAGGTAAAATTGGTAAAACTACTCCTATAAGACCTATTCCTAGTGAGAAAAAGGCAAGGATTTGTAAAATGATTTTTATCATTTATTTATAATCTTTTTTCGCCTTCTAAATCTCTTATTGGTTTAATATCTTGCGTTACTTCTAAAGTTCCTAAGTAACTACCATCTTTATCTCTAACTGCATAATATCTTATATAAACAAACATTTTACCCATTTGAATATAGAAATCCTCATGATCTTTTTCTCCATTTTTAAAACTGTTTACTATTCCTTCTACTATATGAACACTTTGTGGAGGATGACACATATTTACGTTTCTTCCTAAAACAGTTCTTGGTCTATCAAAGATTCGTTCTTTACCTTGTGTAAAGTATTTTACTTGATCTTCTTTATCTACAAAAGTCATATCTAAAGGTACTGTATTTAAGATAGCATTAATTTCTGTAATGTTTAGTTTTCCAGCATCAAATTTAATTTCTGAATTTGATAGCAATTCTTTGTCTTCAAATTGCTCGATATCATCTTTTTTAGTCCAACTTTCTGTTGGCGCTTCTAAAAAGTAGCCAATTTCGTCAGAACCTTCATCCGCTAAAATCCAATCATATAACGATACTTTTTCAAGTAGCAAAGGAATTAATATGTTATTTTCTTTGGTTATCATGTCCTCTACTTTTGTTACTACTGTTTGTAATTTACTATGTGTTTCCTCATAGTTATCAATCACAGTATCTAGTTCATTCTTAATCTCTTTTAACATTCCTCTTATTACATTATCTACTCCCCACATTACTTTCGGGATTGAAGTAATATCTCTTTTTTCCAATGCTGGGAAAAAGAGATTTTCTTTT
The DNA here is from genome assembly GCA_029939615.1 of Candidatus Izemoplasma sp. GTDB lineage: Bacteria > Bacillota_I > Bacilli_A > Izemoplasmatales > Izemoplasmataceae > Xianfuyuplasma. Next base: position 1,065 of record JAOZSP010000036.1, read on the forward strand.
CTTGAATAATGCTTTGTGATTTCGCATAATCTCTCAATAGCAATTCTTAACATTAAATGAGATGTTTTATCATATTTACCCAGATACGGGATTAATTCCTCAGTTAATAACTTTTTTAATGCATCATTTTCATCTAAAAACACTTTCGCAGGATGTCCTGGAATTTCTGTTTCTTCTTGTGATTTATGAATATCTGAAATTGATCCATCAAAAACAGCAGCATGAACATCACATAGACCTTGAACTTCCTCAAGTGGCATTCCTTCTTCTAATAATGAATGCTCCATATTAGTAATTTCCTCAGTTGTTACCGATTCAAATTCTTCCAAAAAAAGTTTTTTAGCCTCTTCTAAAGGCATCCCTTTATGGATTTGTTTTATTATTACTTTAAGTTTTTCTTTTCTAATTTCACTATTATTTATTAGTTCACTCACTGTAATCAGCTCCTTTTACAAGAATATTATCCTATATGAGCATTATTTAGTAAAATCATATAGTAATTTTTCTAAATAAGGAAAACCGTATACTCTTCTAAATCTAAACTGTCCCTTCTTACTATTATTGAATTCTCTACCTTAATTATAAAAAAAATAGGCACCTCATACAATAGATGTGCCCACAATATTCCAAAAAACATTATATATAAATCTAATTAGAGCTGTAATATTGTGATTAATTATCTAAAGATTGGAACATTATTTTTGATATCAATAATATTTGCAAGAGAGTAAATCTCAATCCCTTTATTACTTATTTTATTTCGTCCGTTTTGAAATCCTTTTTCAATTACTACTCCAGCCCCAACTATTTCACAACCAGCTTGTGTTGCTATATCTATTAGCCCTTCAAGTGCACTTCCCATAGCTAAAAAATCATCAATAATTAGTATTTTATCGTTTTTCGAAAGAAATTCTTTCGATACTATTACTTTTGACTCTATTTGCTTTGTATAAGAAAACACATTACTTGAATACACATTGTTATTAGTAATTAAAGATGCATTTTTTCTAGCAAAAACAATCGGTATATGATTTAAATGAAACGCAGTTGAAACTGCAAAAGCTATACCACTAGCTTCAATTGTCAATATTTTTGTAGCATTCGGAAATTTTTTGCTAAATTCTTTTCCTATATCAAACACTAAATCAGTATCTAACATATGGTTAATGAAATGATCTACTTTAACAATTTTATTATCGATAACGTATGCTTCTTCTCTTATTTTTTTTATAAGTCTCTCCATATTTCTCCATTCTCTTAATCTATATTTTTAAAATATTACATTTAATACTTATATCATAATTGAGTTATTATTAAGTTATTCTCTATCTTTATACTGTATTCGATTCATTAACAAATTCATAACCACTACTATTCTTACCATTAATGGATAAAAAAATACAATAAGAACTAAATATACAATATCCCAAGTTTCTAATCCCATAATATTACTATATATTCCAAGTAGTACAATATATACATATCCAAAAGCAGCTAAAACTGTAAACCCCCAATAAAAATTAATTTGAAAATGCTTTAGTTTTGTATTATTAATTTCATACTTTTTTGCTCCAAATATGACATCAAGAAAAAAGAATCTAAACAACAAATTTCTTGTAGGTTTTATTGCAAAAAAAATCAAAGCTATACCTATTAAATAATACTCCATAATTACTACCTCCTAAAAACAATTAAACTCCCTCTTCTAATATCTGTTTGCAACTTAAATTATAACATGATAATACTTAATAATAATAGGAAATCATTAAATATTACAAGATTTGATTAGTAATCATTTTATAATTAAGAATGTAAACCCTTACTAAAATTATATAAAAGTAGTTTAAATAATAAAGTTAATTAAAAAAATTAAAAAAATTAATTTTACACCTTGTTAACAGCCTACCTAAAGCACTTGAAAAAAGCGCTTTTTTTTTCAAACTACTTGTCATTCTTCTATTGAAACCTGTTTCAATCTTTGTTATTATTTTTATGCAGAGCAAATAGTAATTATTTATATTTGCTAATTATAATTTGAAAGGAGCTTTTTATGATTAAAACGAACTTAAATATTAATGATCTCGACAAAAATCTACTACGTGATTTAGACTCATATATCGAGTCGTTAGAGGATCCCAAAGGAAGCCTAATAAATGTTTTACATCGTGCTCAAATGTTATTTGGTTATCTTCCTCATAATCTACAACTTTATGTTTCAAGAAAGCTTGATTTAAACGCTGCTAAAGTAAACGGCGTTGTAACCTTTTATTCCTTTTTCACTGAAAAGAAAACAGGAAAGTATGTTGTAAGTGTTTGTATGGGTACAGCTTGTTATGTAAAAGGATCAGAAAAAGTATTAGAAAAATGTTTAACCCTTCTAGATGTCGAAAAAAATGAAATCACAAAAGATGGTTTATTTTCAGTAAAAGATGTTCGTTGCATTGGTGCTTGTGGATTAGCTCCAGTTCTTAGTGTTGGTGAGAAAGTCTATGGTCATGTAAGTGCTGATATGGTAGAAGATATCTTAAATAAGTTCAGAGGTGACGAAAATGATAGTTAAAAATCTTAAAGAATTACGTGAACTTTGCGAAGCTGTTGGAGACCATGTTCATCTACGTGAAAATGGCAAATCAAAAGATGGTTCATTTATTGATATTTTAATAGGAATGGGCACATGTGGTTTAGCTGCAGGCGCTCTAGAAACTTTCGAACAATTAGAAATCGTTTTAAAAAAGAAAGGTCTTAATCATGTCAATGTTATTAGTGTTGGATGTGTTGGTTTTTGTCATATGGAACCTACTGTTCAAGTAAACATTCCAGGCAAAGAACCAGTTATCTACGGTAGGATAACACATGATCAAGTTGAAAAATTAGTTAATAAAGTAATTATTGATGGTGGTTTTCTTCAAGAGAACTACTTAATCAAATCATTTCGTCGGGCGGTGATTTAATTGGTAAATAAAATGACTCTACTTGTATGTGGTGGTTCTCGTTGTATGAGAGGCGAATCAGAAGAAATGATTGATTTACTAAGAGATAAAGTCGCTGAACTAGGACTAACAAACACTGTTAAAGTAATTAAAACAGGTTGTTTTGGTTTTTGTGAAGAAGGACCGATAATCAAAATCAAACCAGATAATATAATATACGTTAAAGTAAAATTTAGTGATGTTGATGAAATCTTTGAACAACACGTATTAAGAGGACATATTGTTGAAAGATTATTATCAGTAGATCCCGAAACACAAGAAACATATAAAGAAGATAAAGCTTTAGGGTTCTATAAAAAGCAATACCGCATTGTTTTAAGAAACTGTGGATTTATAAATCCTGAAGATATTACAGAATATATCGCTGTAAGAGGTTATGAAGCTTTAGCTATTGTAGTAAGTGAAAATACACCTGAAGAAGTAATTGAAGTAATCAAAAAATCACAACTTCGTGGTCGTGGTGGTGGTGGATTCCCAACAGGTCTTAAATGGGAACTAACTGCTAAACACCGTCGATCAGATAAATATATAATTTGTAACGCTGATGAAGGAGATCCTGGTGCTTTTATGGATCGTAGTGTTTTAGAGGGAGACCCTCATACAATCTTAGAGGCTATGGCTATTGCCGGATACGCAATTGGCGCAAGCACAGGAATAATCTATATTCGTGCTGAATACCCTTTAGCAATTCATCGTTTAGAAGTAGCTATTAAACAAGCAAAAGAATATGGATTTCTAGGAGATAATATCTTCGAATCTGGCTTTAACTTTAATATTGAAATACGTTTAGGAGCTGGAGCGTTTGTTTGTGGTGAAGAAACAGCACTTATAAACAGTTTACAAGGAATGCGTGGAGAACCTACTAAAAAACCTCCATTTCCAAGTGAAGCAGGTTATAAAAACATGCCTACAAGTGTAAACAATGTTGAAACATTTGCTAACATTCCTCCAATCATCTTAAATGGACCTGAATGGTTCAGTTCAATCGGGACAGAAAATTCAAAAGGTACAAAAGTATTTGCCCTAGCTGGTAAAATAAATAATATTGGTTTAGTTGAAGTTCCAATGGGAACCACTCTTCAAGAAATCGTTTTTGATATCGGTGGCGGAATTATTGATGGAAAAAAATTCAAAGCTGTTCAAACCGGCGGACCTAGTGGCGGAGTTATCACAGGCGATAATCTTGATACTCCTATTGATTATGAATCATTACGATCTATCGGTAGTATGATGGGTAGTGGTGGAATGATTATTCTTGATGAAGAGGATGATATGGTAGCTATATGTAAATTCTACTTAGATTTTTCCCGAGAAGAATCTTGTGGGAAATGCACACCATGTAGAATTGGAACAACAAGAATGTTTGAAATATTAGAACGTTTAATTAATTTTGAAGGTACCCCTGAAGACTTAGAAACATTAGAGGATTTAGCAATAAATATTAAAAATAGTAGTTTATGCGGATTAGGACAAAGTGCTCCTAACCCTGTATTAAGTACTTTAGAATACTTTAGAGAAGAGTATGAAGCATATGCTTATAGAACTAAAAAAACATCTTACCAAATTATTGGTGATAAGTGTATTGGTTGTACAAAGTGTTCAAAAGTTTGTCCTGTTGACTGCATAACAGGTTCAATTAAGAAAGTACATATAATTGATGAAGAGGATTGTATCGCATGTGGTGCTTGTTATACTGCTTGCCCTGTTGATGCGATTATCAAACCTTAGGAGGTCTATTAATGAAAATGGCTAAAATAAAAATCAATAACATTGATTTAGAAGTACCTTACGGAACAACCATTTTAGATGCAGCTAAATTAGTTGGTATTCATATACCAACGCTATGTCACTTAGATTTATGTGATTTTGGTGTTGTAAATAAAGTAGCTAGTTGTCGTGTATGTGTAGTTGAAGTAGAAAAAAGAAATACTTTAGTACCAAGTTGCGCTGAAATGGTATACGATGGTATGGTAATAAAAACAGACAGTTTAAAAGCAATTAGTGCTAGAAGAACAAACTTAGAACTACTTCTAAGTAACCATCCTTTCGAATGCTTAACATGTATGAAAAATCTTGACTGTGAATTGCAATCACTTGCTCAAGAATTAAACATAAGAGAAATCCATGCAACTGGTAAAAAAATGGATCATCCAATTGACACATCAAGTAGTGCAATTGTAAAAGATCCTAACAAATGTGTTATGTGTCGTCGTTGCGAAACAATGTGTAATGACGTACAAACTGTTGGAGTACTAAGTGGAATAGATCGTGGATTTAACGCAGTTGTCGGAACTGCTTTCCATCTTGAAATTATTGATACATCTTGTACTTACTGTGGACAATGTGTTGCTGTATGTCCTACTGCTGCTTTAACTGAAAGAAATGACTTGCCTAATGTTTGGCGCATTTTATCACGTGAAAGAAATCATGTAGTAGTCCAAGTAGCACCTGCTGTTAGAGTAGCAATTGGTGAAATGTTTGGTATGGAACCAGGAACAATCTCTACAGGTAAAATAGTTACAGCTTTAAGAAGACTTGGATTTGACGCAGTCTTTGATACAAACTTTGCAGCAGACTTAACAATTATGGAAGAAGCTACTGAACTTGTTCACAGAATACAACACGGAGGTAGATTACCAATGTTAACCTCATGTTGTCCAGCTTGGGTAAAATTCTTTGAACATCAATTTCCTGATTTACTAGATATTCCATCGACATGTAAATCACCACAAACAATGTTAGGAGCAATTGCAAAAACTTATTATGCTGAAAAAATAAAAGTTCCTTCACATCGTGTAAAAGTAGTTTCAATAATGCCTTGTATTGCTAAAAAAGCAGAAAGCTCAAGAACTGAACTTTCAAAAGAAGAGATTCTAAATGTTGATTATGTTCTATCAACAAGAGAATTTGGAAATATGATAAAAGAAGCGGGAATCGAATTTGATAAATTACCCGATTCAGAATTTGACAGTATTTTAGGTGAATCTACTGGTGCTGGAGCCATCTTCGGTACAACTGGTGGAGTTATTGAAGCAGCTGTTCGTACAGCTTCTGAAATGATAACTGGTGAAACACTAGAAAAAATCGATTTTGAATCATTACGCGGATTAGAAGGTATTCGTGAAGCAGAAGTTCAAATCGGAGATTTGAACCTAAAAATAGGAATAGCGCATGGCCTTGGAAACGCTCGTAAACTACTTGAAGCAATTCAAAGAGGGGAAGCTAATTACCATGCAATAGAAATCATGGCTTGTCCAGGAGGATGTATTGGTGGAGGCGGACAACCTTACCATCATGGCGATCAAAACGTCATTAAAAAACGTCAAGAAGCAATCTATAAAATTGATCGCAATATGCCAAGAAGAAAATCGCATGAAAATAAAATGGTACTAAAACTATATGAAGATTACTTAGGTGAACCTTATGGTAAAATAGCTCACGAATTACTACATACTTGTTATACACCAGGAGAGAAAATATAAGCCATTAAAAAGAACTCAAAGCATAATAACGCTTTGAGTTCTTTTTTTATAATATATTAATAATTTACTTATTTATTTTACGACTAGCAATTTCAGCTGCTTTTATTAAAGGATAAGCTGCTGGTGATGCTGTCAACATTGGTTGTGTTCCTATTTGTGAACAAAGTAAATCAGAAACAGTCATTTTGTTTTGAATAATAAAACCAAGAACATTTGTTAGTTCTCCAATACTAGTTCCCCCTACTACTTCTGCCCCTAAAATTAATCCATTAGATTTGTTAACAACCAATTTACATGATTGAGAATGAGCATCAGACAACTTTCCTGGATGTCTATCCATTCCTTTAAATAATGCAGTAATAATTTTAAATCCTTCAAGTGAAGCTCTTTTTTCTGTCATTCCAGCTACACCAAATGATGTCTCTCCAATTGAAGTAGAATAAATACCAATTGTACCATTAAAAGTTTTTATTGTTGATAACTCATATAAGTTCATACCAGCAACTCGTGCTTCAGCACAAGCTGTTGAAGCTAACATTATCGGTGTAATTTTACCAGTAACAAAATCTCTTTTTTGAGCACAGTCTCCTGCTGCAAAAATATCTTTTTGATGTGTTCTCATAAATGTATCTACCTTAATAGAACCTTGTTTATTAACACTAATACCTGATTTTTTTGCCAGTTCAATATTTGGAATATATCCTATTGATAATACAACAGCGTCCACTTTAACTATTTCACCGTTTTCTAATAATATTGATTCAACTTTCCCATTTCCTTGAATTTCCTTAACTCTAACTCCCGCTCTTATTTTAACACCTCTATCTGTTAAAATATCTTCGGCTATTATTGAAGTATCCTTATCAAAAGATGCACCTAAAATATGCTCTTGAGCTTCAAATAATAATACTTCTTTATCACTTTTATTTAACTCGTCAGATAACTCAACACCAATGAATCCAGCGCCAAGTACTGCTATTGTTTTTAAATCTTTAATTTGTGATTGAAAACTATCTAAGTAATCCTTATTCTTAGGTACAATAAAAACATTATCTAATTCAATTCCTTTAATAAAATGAGGTACAAAAGGTTTAGAACCTGTCGCTACAATAAGTTTTTCATATCCGATTTCAGATCCATCATTAATAGTTAATGTATGACTTTCCACATCAATATTTATAACTTCAGCTACTTTAATATTAATCCCTAACTTAAGTAATCCCGCATCAGGCATAATATTACTATTTGAACTTTCTAAAGACCCAAAGATATAAGGGATTCCACAAGGAATCATGACCTTTTCTTCTTTTCTTATTACTAAAACATCTTTTTCTGAGTAAAATGACTTAGCTGTTGCAGCTGCGACT
>JAOZSP010000036.1:8913-10795 GCA_029939615.1 Candidatus Izemoplasma sp.
TCATCCATAAAAGTTTTTTCCATTATTTTTCTCCTCGTATTTCCTACATAATTTTCATAATCCAAATATATTTTACTCCTTTTATTTATAAACTCAAGTTATTAATAAATTTTTTTAAATAAAGTTATAATGTAGGAACCCATCATAAGTTAACGACGTTACTCTTTAAACAAAAAAAAGTGAACAGAAAAATTCTGTTCACTTTATTCTTTAAAATAATTATTCCTTAATTTGCTGTTGGTAAAATACCACTTTCAACATCTAAACTACTAAAATCATAGAAGTGTGAATTCCATTCAAGATGATTCATATAGTAATTCGCATCATTAAATTGAATAGATGATGCTAATCCAATATTATCAAAATAGAAATCACTACCGTTAATTGGTCCATTTTCAGTAGACACTACTTGTCCGTCATATGCATAAATAAGTTCAATGTTATAATTGCTTCCCTCACCAAACAATCTTCCTGAAGAAGAATAGATACTTGATACATCTCCAGTCGCAAAACTACCAATAATAGTAGCATACGATTCTCCTGTTAATCCACCTATTTCACCAGCTGATGCATAAACATCTCCTGAAGCATAACTGTTTAAAATTACAGTAGTATTATTATACATATATGTGTCCCCAACAAGTCCACCAGTTCGTCCATAGTAATCTGCAGTTGTTGAAATATTACCTGTTGCATAACTATTCATTATATAATTTGGATTACTAGATCCGTTATTATACATAAATCCTACTAATCCACCTATATTTACTAATTGATTCCCTGTATTAGTAATATTGATTTCTCCAGTTGCATGTGAACTTCTAATATCATCATATGATTTATTTCCTACTAATCCACCAACCATTAAAGTATAACTTGATGTTTCAATATCGGCACCTAGAATAGTGATATCTGTATCAGCACTTGTTCTAATTAAATTTCCAGCACTTCTACCTGTTAACCCACCAATTTGTCCAGGTCCAATGCCATTAATATTTATTGATGAATTAATAACATCTACTTCATAAACATCTCCCATAGAAGTTCCAGCTAAAGCACCAACATATAAATAATTATCTTCGGTAGTTGTAATATTGATTGTTAAATTATCAATTACTAAATTAGTAATAAAACCATTTGAGTATCCGAATAATCCAGTATAGATGAACCCACTACCTTCACCGTAAGTTTGATTAATAGTTACATTTGATATAGTATATCCATTTCCATCAAATCCACCAGTAAATGAATCATCATATGTTCCAATTGGAATAAAGTCATAACCTGTCATATCAATATCATTATCCAATATATATACTATTCCAGTATGAGCAGGATTACCATAAACAGCGATTAGCTCTTCAGGTGTAGAAACATGAATTACTTCCGCAGTACTACTATTTGCGTCTCTATCATATATCTCATAAATCATTATGGATGTATGTTCTCCCTGAGTATCAGAAGTAATGTTTCCATTTCTTGTAAAAATTATTTCTGAGAAATAAAGATTATTGTTACTTCCTCCACTTTCATATTTAAAATCAACTGAAATTAACAATTCTGTAGGGCTTACAACAGTAAGTTCACTGCCTGTATAAGTAACTCCGCCAATTGTAATACTAGATACTGGCAAGTTATATTTATTTTCTAAATAGATAGAAATATTTAATGATGTAACTACTGAAGGATGATCTCTATCAATAGCAACATAGTAATCTTCTGGAATAATATCGATAACTTTTACAGTTGCGTCACTTGGCGCCATTGTTCCAGGTAGATAAACAATAACACTAATATTACTAGTCTCTTCGATTAAATACTCGTCATCTCCTAATAATATTCCAATCCTTTCTACATTATATACGAATGTATCTGCCACATT
>JAOZSP010000195.1 GCA_029939615.1 Candidatus Izemoplasma sp.
TTCCAATTTCTATCATCTCTAAATTTAATTAGCCTAAGTAATAAATCATTAATTTCTTTCATGTTTGCACCTCTTAATCTAAGTACTTAATATATTTTTGTATGTTTGTTAATGTGTTTTTTTATTTTTTACATCCTCTTTTCCTTATTGTTATATCATTTTATAATATTTAAAGGCTTCTTCAATCTTTGCTTGATGTTTAATTGGACATGGATGCATTCTCTTACTTTGTGATATTCTATTTGGCGCAGTTTTAGTTATTAGATTGTATTTTTCTTTTATATCCGCTATCCAGCATGTTTTAATAGAAACTTTATAATTGTTTTTAACATATTCTTGTATCTCTTTATATGTAGCCACTTGATTACCTCCAATATTTAGTTTTTGAATCTACGTTTTGAAGTTTGTCGTTTCTTATTGATAATTCTCTTCATAAAATATAAATTCCTTATTAGGTGAATTATATCTTATATCTTTACCATGGCATCTTTCACAATTAAAGAGTTTACCTACGGAAATCTCTTCAACATTTATATGATGATTACAGTGTTTACATACTTGGAATTCTATACCCATAATTTGATAGATACCTGGCTTTAATCTGTTTGAGTATTTTCTGATAAGTTTTATTTGTTGATTATACTCATTTTTTAGTAAAGTAACTTCTCTCTGATTAAGTATAGTCTTTGATGAACAAAACTCACAATAGAGTTCTAATTTATCTCTTTCTGGATCTTGTGAATTTGTTTCATTCTCAAGATCAGTAATTAAAGAAATAGAGTTACATTTTTTATGTAAATAATTTTTATCTCCAATATATTTATAATCCATTATATTTTCTCCCCTTTATGTATAATCTAATTATACTATAGTAATAACGCTAATTATGATTACATTATAACACTTTATTATAAATAATAGATTACAGAAACCAAAAAAAGTCCAGTAAAAGGACTTTTAATGTGTTCTACAACTTTCTAAAAGGGTATGCCCCTTTAATATCCGCATTTAAGTAATTCACATACAACGTGTTTGTTCCAGCATCATATCCAACACTTTCTACATTAGAAGATGATACGTATTCCATATTTACATTTCTCATATTACTTCTTCCCCTTTCCCTTTGATAAAAATATCTTAATCTCCCTATTTATTAAGTGAATTAAATTTTGATTTCATTGTAGGATTTTTTCTAACTAGTTTCTTAACTGTTATATTGTCAGCTTTATTGTTAGCTAATCTTAGATTACGATCACTTGATAACAAAGCATCTTTTGTTTTTTGAAGATGAGTAATGGTTTTGTCAATTTCCTCGATGGCCAATGCAAACTTTCTACTTGCTAAATCATAATTCTTTGAGAATGATTGTTTAAATGCATCTAAGTCATCTTCAAATGTTGTTATATCAACACTTTGCTCTTTCATAAGTGCTACTTCTTGTTTATATTGCAATGCATTTAGCCCTGCAGTTCTTAATAATGAAATAATAGGTAAAAAGAATTGAGGACGAACTACAAATGTTTTTGGAAAGATATATGACACATCTACAATACCGTTATTGTATAGGTCGTTATCAGATTCTAGTAATGATACTAATACAGCATACTCACATTTCTTTTCATTACGGTCTTTATTTAGTTCTTTGAGGAAATGCTCATTCTTCTTTTTAGTAGCTGTTTCATCATTTTGATTTTTCATTTCAAACATAATAGATATAATTTCATTGCCTTGCTCATCTAACTCACGATAAATATAATCTCCTTTTGATCCACTACGTGCATCATTGTCTTTTTCAAAATATGCGTTAGGAAAGGCTAATGATCTCATTCGATTGAATTCAATTTCACAATGTTGTTCAAGTGATTCACCAACTAATTTTGTAGATTGCTTAGCTTTGAAGTCTTTATAGAATGCGACTTCGTCCTCTTTTAGTTTTAGTTGAGCATCATAGTTATTCTTTAAAGCTGTCTTTTCAATTTCTATTTGTTGTTTTCCTAATTCTATTTGTTGCCTTAATTCAAGAAGTTGTTTTTCTTTTTCAGCTTTTTCTGTTTGGACCTCAAGCTCTTTATCTTTACCAATCATTGCGAGCTTCGATTTAAGTTCCAAAATTTGTCTCTCTCTAGCTGTTAGTTCTTCTTTAAACTTAGTTTCAACATTCATGACTTCCATTCTTTTAATGTTGTCGTTTGATTCAATTTGTTGTTTTAAAGCACTTACTTCTTTTTCCTTATCTAGTTCAATCTGCTTATTTAATTTGAGAAAGTGCTTTTCTTTTTCAGCAATTGCATTTTGTAATGTTAGTTCCTTTTCTCTGTTTGATATTTCTATCTTTGACTGTAACTCCAATAACTCATGTTGTTTAATTGAGAGTTCCTCTTTGAATCTTGATTCTACATTCATAGCTTCTAATTTCTTATTCGCATTTGTTGATTCTATTTGCTGTTTTAAAATAACAAGTTCCGTTTCTTTATTTGAAAGTTGCTCATTGAATTTGCTTTGTAGTTTTGATTTCTCGATAATAAGATCTTTCTCACTCTGTAATCGAACTTGTTCAAGTTTCTCATGTAATTCCTCATTAAACTCTTTGTTTTTAATTTGGGTTACAATGTCTAAGTAGTTAGCTTCATCTATTGTAAATTCTTTTTTACAATGTGGACATTTAATTTGATTCATAATTTTTTCTCCCTTTTACTCTTTATATCTATTTTGATAGTTTTCCCTAATTGTAGTTAATTCAGTAGCCATCTGCTCAATATATTCTTTCGAGACATCCAGATGTACTTGTGGAACACCTTCCGGTAAATTCTCGCTTAACATT
>JAOZSP010000037.1:0-8675 GCA_029939615.1 Candidatus Izemoplasma sp.
AAAAGATGAAATCAGTTGGGTGACAGGTCTAATTTTGCTTATTTTAAATTCTTATGCTAATTTTGATTTACGAAACATGGATGAAGCAAATGAAAGTGCAAAAAAAGCGTTTATGCAATTATATATTGAAGACAAACCTGAAAAGTTTAATCATTTCAAAGTTTCTTTCGAAAAAAAATTCAATATAGAACTAGATAACTTAATAAAATTGTAAAATAAAAGCGCTGAACAACAGCGCTTTTTTCTATGCTTGTTGATTCCTTTTGTAAAAATTGTAAAATGTTTGAAAAACATAGTACAACATTACAAGAAGCATACCAACTATGCTCATAATAAGCATATATTCATTAAGTACTTCCGAGTTAATCCCGTCTACAATATAGACTAAAAGGTACCCCCCCAAAACATATCGCGGAAATCTTCCAAGAAACCCTGAAATCATAAATTTTTTAAAATTCATTTTGGATATTCCTGCTAAGAATACTACAATCGTGTATGGAACAGGTGTGAATGCTCCAAGTCCAACAGCTAGTACTCCCCATTTTTTAAACAAGTTTTGAGCTTTTTCTAAATTTTCTTCACTTGCCATAAATCGTAAAACTGGATACCCAAATTTCTTCCCTATAAAATATCCAAACCCAGAAGCAAGTACATTAAAGAAAACAACATTCAGTAAATATAAATACCAAGTGTCTGTATTCAATTGAACTAAAGGATAATATATCACTTCTATTGGAGGAAGAATTAACAATACTTCCACAAATGTGTATATTGCTAGTCCAACATGACCAAGTGCTTCTAGTATAAATATAATATCGTATATAAACCCCATAAATCCAGTTGTATTGTCAACTAATAAATAAATCATATAAATACCTCTTTATTTCATATTTAGCGCTGAAATGAATTTTGAAATTTCCTTCATAGCTTGTATTTCATCTTCTCCTGAACATCTAATTGAAACTAAAGATCCACGAGAAATCCCTAAACTTAAAACACCAATAATTGATTTCATATCTATTGTTTTTCCATCGTAAATAATATGGATATCACTTTTAAACTGATTAGCTTTTCGTACTAACTCAGTAGCAGGACGAGCATGAATTCCTTGTTAGTTTGCAATATTAAATTCCTTTTCCATAAAAATCTACCTTTCAATATAACTTTTTAGAATTTTAAAGATTTCATAGTTTTTTTCATTACCACCATCAAAATAAAATTTTACTTTGTCTCCAACTATAGTTATTCCTAAAGCCCCGTTTTTATGTAATTTATTTGTATTAAATTTTGTAACATTCTTAAATACTATTACAATCTTATTTCTAATGAACTCTATTGTAATAATATTTGATTTGTCTAACAACTCAAATATTAATTCAAGATCATAATCTTTAGTTTTTATCTTTTTATTCTTAAATACCATAAATAAAATTACAAGTAATACTACTACACCAAAAGCAATTAATAAATAATGATATAATTCCATACTTCCACCTCTTGCATTATTTTAACACAATTCATTTTATTTTGAAATAAGATTAGACTATAATATTGTTATAGTAATATAAAAATATTAATTCTAGAGGTGATTTTATGAGAATTGTTATTGCAAAAACACAAAAAGAGATTATTGATAATTTTTTAGTTCGTGGTGAAGTTTTTATTATCGAACAAAAAATAGAATGGGAAATTGAATTTGATGGCAAAGATGAGGATTCCGTCTTATTTACAGCGTATATTGACAATAATGCGGTTGGTGCTGCTAGATTATATAATAATAAGGTAGGAAGAGTTGCTACTTTAAAAAAATATCGGAACCAAGGAATTGCTACATTTTTAATGAGTGCAATCGAAAAATATGCTGCAGATAACAGTATCTCAATGATTACTCTAAATGCACAGTTATATATAAAAGATTTTTATGAGAATTTAGGATATATATCTGAAGGAGAAATATTTCAAGAGGCAGAGATTGATCATGTTAAGATGACAAAAAAAGTATTATAAGCAAAAAAACAACGTTCAATTTGAGCGTTATTTTCATAGTGTATTAACAATTAGAGTAGTTGCTAAAGAGAAATAAACAGTTAAAGCTAATATATCAACTACCATTGTAACAAAAGGTCCACTTGCTACAGCTGGATCAATTTTAAACGAGTTAATAATTATTGGTATTAAAGCTCCTGACAAAGTTGAAACAGTTAAACTAGCTAATATAGACAAACTAACTACTTCTGTTATTTTGAATGCTTCCGGAGTATTTGTTAATTGTAAGAAAGCATATGTTACCCCAAATAGAATCACTCCTATTATTAGTCCATTTAAAAGCCCAGTTCCCACTTCTCTTATAAGGTGTTTTCTAATTTGTGTTTTACTTTCAAATTCATCATTATTAAGTCCTCTTACAGTAACCGCTAAAGACTGTGTACCTGTATTACCTGCCATACCTAAAATCATTGGCATAAATAATGCAATGGTTGGAATTTGTGTTAATGTACCTTCAAATTGAGCAATTATTGTTGATGTTAAAAACCCTAATACACTAAGTATCAAAAGCCAAGGCAATCTTTTCTTTGCACTCATCCAAATTGTTTCTGTATCAGCATCAATTTCTACATCGCTAATCCCAGCAAGACGAGAATAATCCTCACTAGCTTCTTCTTCAATTACATCAACAATATCATCAATTGTAATTATTCCTAGCATACGATTAAGATGATCAACAACTGGTAAAGATGTAAAATCATAGTCTTTAAATATTTCAGCAACATCTTCTTGATCTATAGATGTATTAACTGATATAATACGAGAATTCATAATATCCTTCACATATTGTCCTTTTCTTGCGAGAATCATTTCACGTAAAGACAAAGTACCTACTAGAGTATTTTTAGAATCTGTAATATAAATCGTATATATTGTTTCAGCATCAATTGCTTGTTCTAATAGTTTTTTCATTGCTTGTTCAACACTGTCATTAATATCTATTTCGATATATTCAGTCGTCATTATTGATCCAGCTGTATCTTCTTTATACTGGAATAATGATTTTATTTTTTCTTGTTGCTCTTTATTCATTAAACGTAAATACCCTGCTCTTTCTTCTTTTGGCAAAGCAAGCATTATATCTACAGCATCATCTATATCAAGATCTTGAATAATATTGACAATAAAACGTGGTTTCATTTCTTCAAAAAATGCTAAAACATCTTCTATATCTAAATGACCTATAATTTGACTAATATCATGCCCTTCAAAAACAAGAAAAAATTTCGTTCTTTCTTCTTCATTCATTTCAAGTAATGCCTCACTTACTTCATAAGGGTGATATTCTAATATCTTTTGACGAATTTCTTTTTCGTTTAAGCTTCTAAGTAAATCGGTTATCTCTTGAATAAATAGATTATCCATATTATTCACCTCCTATTTTTCCATTTAATTTTATCATATATATAAATTTTAATCTATTAATATAGATATTTCACAAAGTTATTACTCCAATGTTTACTGTTTATAGTTGAAAAACTTGTCTTATCCATATATAATGAGGAGCGGAAAGAAGGTAATATTATGATAAAAAAAATATATGAAGCTATAATTGAAATACCAATGGGAACCAAAAACAAATATGAGATTGATAAAGAAAGACATATTATTAAATTAGACAGAGTACTATATTCTCCAATGACTTACCCTGCTGAATATGGATATATTGAAGAAACTTTAGCTTACGATAGTGATCCTTTAGATATATTAGTATTAGCAAGTAGTAAAACATTTCCAGGATGTCATGTTGACGCTCGTATCGTAGGATATTTAGATATGGTTGATAACGGTGAAAAAGATGAAAAAATTATTGCTGTAGTTGATAGTGATCCTCGTTTTTCACATATTAATGAACTTGAAGATATTCAACAACATACTAAAAGAGAAATCAAACATTTTTTCAAAACATATAAAGACTTACAACAAAACAAAGTTGTAGAAGTATTTGATTTCCATGATAAAATTGATGCATTAGAGTTGATTGAAAAGTGCAAAAAACGTTATATTGATGATAAGAAAAAATAAGGAGAATTAGTTTATGGCAAATCAAGTAAAATTAAACTTTAATAAAAAGCATGAAGGTGTATTATTATCACAAACTTCTAAAACAGATATAAGCTTTAAAGGAGAAGGTTTTGAACCATATGAATTATTTTTAGGAGGATATGCATCTTGTTTACATGCAACTTTTTTAGGAATAGCACGTAAAAAACGTATTGAGCTTACTGATGTTAATTATGACGTTTACGCTACTAAGCGTGAAGAGGTACCTACTACCATTAATTACGTAAAAACTACTTTTACATTCACTGGTGTTAAAGAAGAAAAGCAAAAGGCAACAATTAAATCAATGAAATTAGCTGAAAAATACTGTAGTATATCAGCACTAATAAATATGGTAGCAACAATGGAGTTTGAATATATATTTAAATAGAGACCTTTCCTTCAAACGGTCTCTTTTTTTACGACAATAATGCATTCAAATGCTGAGTTTGTAAATTTTTTTTAACATGATATATACTTGTTACCTTTGACATCAGAACATTGAATATAACAATAGACTGAAGAATTTAGAAATCGTAATGATTACTTCATTTAATTACAACATAATCAAAGAAAACTCATCTTTTCTTGAGTATCATATATGTATATATTTAGGAGGAGAACTATGAAAATTATACCTATAGAATAAGACTTGAAAATAGATACATTATAATTGATGACAATACAGGTGAAATAATTGATGACGCTCAAGGATATGGTTACAAATCAAAAAAAAATGCATATTCCGCATATCATTATAAGTTTAAAGGAGGAAAAGAGAGTCATAAAAAATATCATACTTTTTGGAAAAATCACAAAGATATATCAAATTTCATCAACGAATTTTATGATATTTGGATAAAAGAGATTAGTCTAGGTGAGATAACAGAATATGATTTACAAAAAGAAATAAAAAACAAATTTAATATAAATATTTCGATACAACTATTACGACATTATGATTACACTTTCAAATAAAGGTTTTATTATGTATTACTTATGAAATTTGTACATAATATATATGTAAAATATAAAAACGATATTTTCATAGTTGAAATCAATTATGTAAATATCGTTTTTTTCTCCAAATACTACTCTAGTTCCTACTAAGAGGTGCAACTAAACAACTGATTTTTTGCCCAGTTCAAGCTCTAACAATTGCGTTTTTTGGGCAAACCGCTGCGCATTTCATGCATCCTCTACAAAGTTCAGCATCAATTACAGCTTTTGAATTGCTCATTGATATTGCATTAAATGGACACGAATCGACACATACACTACATCCAAAACATAAATCTTCAATTACTTTTGCGATTCGAATAGAAGATTTTATTTTGCTAGTTGGATTAGAAATTGGGGATTCTTTTCTGCTAACCAGTTTTCCACATGAAGGACATATTGTATCTGTACATTTCACTCGTCTTTGATGGGCGATTTCTGTTCCACAATGATTACAAATACAATTTCCACCATTTCCAAGTCCTCTTCCACCAACTTTTTGATTTTTATGCTGTTTCAAATACTCTCACCCCAGTCTCATTATTAATAACAATATATACATTCGGTTTTGTTTCTACTATTTCTTGTATATAGTTTATTTCATTCTTTATCATTACTAAAGTTTTTTCAATTTCATCCTCTCTTATCACAACAGGTAAGAGATATTTTTTTACAGTTTTGATATTCAATCCAAATGTTCTATTCACTAACATATCCACATGTTCCTTCTTGAGTAATTTTATGATTTTGATGCCTTTTGAAGGATCCGGATGAACATGGCTTTCTACATTATTTGTTATAGTTTTAATTAATCTAATATCATTTTCATCGACACTATAAATATTATAATACTCAGCATCTCCAAAATGATCCTTTATTACATGGATTTTATCATCAGTTGCACAAGCTATGATCATTGTTTCTTACCTTTATTCTCAGTTCTTAAATACTGAATAAAAGAATCCCATTCCTGTGTTTTAAAGAAAGGTATTTCAGATAAACTAGGAATTTGATTTTTTGTAATGACTTGTACCATTTGATGATCAAATGGTATTTCAAGTAGAACAGGTATCTGTTCCTTTTGACAATAAGATTTTATTTTTGCTTCCATTTCAGGTTCAATCCCACATTTATTCAAAACGACAACTGGAGCAATTCCAAATGTTCTTATTAATTTATAAACACGTTTTAAATCATGTAATCCTGAAAGAGTTGGTTCTGTGACTACAACTACTTTATCAGCACCCGTTATCGCACTAATTACATTACATGCAACCCCAGGTGAACCATCTAATAATATATAATCCAGTTCTCTCTCTTCAGCTATTTTTTGTGCTATTTTTCTTACTTTGGTTACAAGTTTTCCACTTGCTTCTTCTCCCGGGATTAGTCTCGCATCAACCATTGGACCATATTTTGTAGTTCTAGTATATACCTTACCGACTATATAATCTTCCATTGTGATTGCATCAACAGGACAAGCTACTTTACAGACACTACATCCTTCACATTTCCCTGTATTTACTTGAATGTCTCTTGAAATCGCATTAAAATTACATACTTGATGACATCTACCACAATGAATACATTTATCATAATTAATTCTTGCGCGTTGTAATCCAACAAAATCTTCTTCAGTCTCTATTGTATTTTCTAGCAATATTTTTAAATCAGGAGCATCTACATCTGCATCTGCAATTACAAGGCGATCTAAAAACGGAATCACACACGAAGTTAACGTTGTTTTCCCTGTTCCACCCTTACCAGAAATTATTGATATTTGATTATAATTCGCCATATTATTCACCTAATACCTTTGTAATAATATTTTTGATTTTCATACGATAATCTTCATCTTCATTAGAAATCATTTTACCTTGTGCATAAAATCGAGCATATTGTTTTTTAAAAGGTATTTCTTCTAAAATTTCTATTTTTTCATTTGATAGATACTGGTGGATTTCATCAAATACAAGTCCTGCTTTATTAATTACAACTCCAAAAGGAATACCCATATTTCGTAGCATCTCTACAACCATTTTCATATCACTCAACCCAAACGGTGTTGGTTCCGTAACAATAATCGCATAGTCCACTTCTTCAATACTTGCAACAGTTGCACAGCTAGTACCTGGTGGACTATCAACAATTTGTGTAACATTGTTATATGATAAAGCTCTCAACTCTTCAATTATCTTTACCCCACTTACTTCACCTATTCGAAGTATACCTGAATAAAAATCTTTGTTTTCACCTGATTTATAATGTGTTATGGTCCCCATAGATTTTTCCGCATATATAATCGCGTTCTGTTTACAGACCATTTTACATCCCCCACAATCGTGACATAAATCCGCGAAAACCATTACTCTTGATTTGGCAGGTATTATGGCATTAAATTGACATATCTCACCACAAGCTCCACATAGATTACATTTCACATCATCAACAATAGGGTATTTCTTTACAACATCTATCTCGCCAATTTCTTTCATATCCAGAAAAATATGACTATTCGGTTCTTCTACATCTGAGTCAAGAAGCACTACATCATTTAACTGAGCAAACAAATTTACACTTAGTGTTGTTTTACCGGTGCCACCCTTTCCACTTAAAACTGCAATTTTCATTACTTGTATCTCATGTTATGAGATGATGTAATTTCATTAAGTGAGTTTTGTAAATAAGAAGATAAAGCACTTTTAACATCTTTTGATTGATTAAAATCAAACGCTCTTATCTCAAATCCTTGTAATGCTTCTAGAGCTTTTGGTCCTACTTTTGTACATAATACAACATCTACTTGGTAATCACTTAATATTCGAACTGCTTGTCCGCTTGCACCTCCTGATGCAAATTTTGCCTTATTCTCAATTATTTCATAAGTTTCATTTTCATCATTGTAAATCGCAAAATATTCTGAACGGGCAAAACGATCAGATACTTTAGAGTTTTGTGTTTCTTCATTTGAACAAATTGCTATTTTCATTTTTTCCTCCTAATAATTAATTTCACACTTTTTTAGTGTGCATATGCTCATTCATTTTAACTCTATTATTTTTTTTGTCAAATTTTTTGCTCTTTTTTACAAATTACTTGTTTAGTTTATTATTTTTGATTGATTTTAACTTTTTTTTACTTCTATAACTAGTTTAACTACCACTGGATTGATTTGTGTGCAAGAGTATAATAATATACCTGCATAACAGAAAAACAGCACAAAAAGCAAGTATAATGTGTTATTTTAGTTAAAATGCAATTTAGGTACAAAAAAAGTTCATTCCCTGAACAATACTTAACAAAATGTTAAATTATATATTCATTTTGGAATAAACTTTGAATGACAACATATGGAGCAGGTGAAGGGAATCGAACCCTCACAATCAGCTTGGAAGGCTGAGGTTCTACCGTTAAACTACACCTGCATATATATTAATAGTATCATATCATAAAGAAAAATCTCTGTCAATAACACTACTTGTTGTTAGAAGATATTATCTAGTTATAGATTCACTTCACCGACATAAAAAATTGGAGCAGGTGAAGGGAATCGAACCCTCACAATCAGCTTGGAAGGCTGAGGTTCT
>JAOZSP010000037.1:8775-10636 GCA_029939615.1 Candidatus Izemoplasma sp.
ACCGTTAAACTACACCTGCAAATTTGTCAGCATATGTATAATATCATAAAGGAAATAACAAGTCAATATGAATAGAAGTTTTTTCTATATTTTTTTGATTGCACGTAGTTTTGCACTACGAGCACGATTATTATTAAGTAATTCTTCTTCTGTTGGCAAAATAACTTTCTTATGCAACAGCTCGAATTTTGGCTTTATATTAGGCATCACTGGAATGTTTTTCGGAATATCAATAGTTACTTTTTCTCTCATCACTGTTTTCGCTATTCGATCTTCTAATGAATGAAAGCTTATGACAACAATTCTTCCATCACTATTCAACATTTCTAGTGCCTGTGTCAAAGAATTTTCAAATACACGTAACTCGTCATTCACAGCTATACGCAACGCTTGAAAAGTTTTCTTTGCAGGATGACCTTTTTTGCTTAAAACTTTTTGTGGTAAAGCGCTTTTTATTATCGCTACTAGTTCAAAAGTAGTCTTAATTCTTTTCTCTTTTCTTTTTTGCTCGATTTTTCGAGCGATTTGCTTAGCAAATCTTTCCTCACTGTAACGATATAAGATATTCATAATTTCATGAAAACTATATTCATTTACAATGATTTCTGCTGTTAATTCTCTTTCTTGATCCATTCTCATATCTAAAGGAGCATCAAAGTTGTAACTAAATCCACGGTCAGGAATATCAAATTGGAAAGAGGAAACACCTAAATCATACAAAATACCATCAACTTTAGTAATTCCTTGTTTATTTAGTTCATCCATAATGTTGATAAAGTTACTATTAATAATAGTATAATTTTTGCCAATAGGATTTAGTTTGTCTTGTGCTTTTGAAATAGCGTATTCATCCTGATCAAAAGCATAAAGGTGACCTTTATCTATTTTCTTTAATATTTCAGAAGAATGACCACCGCCACCTAAAGTGCAATCGACGTATATTCCATCTTTTTTAACATTCAAATATTTTATACTTTCGTTTAATAAAACCGAGATATGCTTATACATAACGCCACCTCCTCGCCTAATAATATTATCATATATTCAAAAAATTGTAAAAGAAAAACGCTGCATCCAGCGTTTTCTTTTTGAAGTTAGTCTTCAATAACTTCTTCTTTAGCTATAAGTACTTCTTTACCGTTATAATGTCCACATTCTTTACAAATTCTATGAGCTAGTTTCATTTCCCCACAATTTGGGCAAACTACCATACCAGGTGCACTTAATTTGAAATGAGTACGACGTTTACGTTTGGCTGTTTTAGAAGTTCTTCTTTGAGGTACTGCCATCTTGTCATCTCCTATTTCTTGTAATTTATTAGATTTGCAAATACGTTTTCCTTAGTTTCTTCTTCAAACTCTATGTTTTCAAAGTCACTTTTTTCATAAGCATTTTCACTTATTACACGTATAGGCTTTTCCAATATAATATTAGACCATATAATCGGTAATAAGTCAATAGTTATCCCCTCAATATTATTAAAATCATCATTAATATCTTGAGAAAAGATTTCTTCTACTGAGATATCTATCTCATAAGGAACCTCAACCATCGTTATTGCGCAAGATAATGTAAGGGTGCATCTAATATCAAAATAAAATTCATAAAGTGAATCATCATAAATTTCAAAGTTACCAATAATATCTACTGGTGATATTCTGATGATATCAGTATTCTCAATATATGATGATAAATTAACAACTCCATCAAATTCCTTATCAATATTTTGAAGTTTTCTTAATTCATGTATAGTCCATTTCATATTAGCACCTCCAAGCGTAAAAATTATACTTTTAATATGTAAAAATGTCAATTATAAGGTATAATGGATTTGGTGATATTATGAAAGTTGCAGGAATAA
>JAOZSP010000196.1 GCA_029939615.1 Candidatus Izemoplasma sp.
AGTTTTATTGGATTACTCATCGCTTCGTTAGGTTTTTATTTCATTAAAGAGCCTTCATCTAACCGCGAAGATACAATTGTTCATCCCTTTTTCTCGTTTATTAAAAGTATCCCCTCTATTATAAAAAATGATTCAACATTCAAATACTTTATTATTGTGGAGAATTTGTCTTCATTCAGTATAATGATTTTGCCCTTCTACATTATTTTTTCAGGAGAAATCCTAAATTTCCCCGACAGTTATATTGGAGTATTCTTAATTGTCCAAATCAGTGGTACTATTTTTTCGAATATTATTTGGGGTTTTGTTGCAAAATATTTTAACGCAAAAACAATTGTTCGCTTTTGTGTTATACTTGGCGCTCTTAATCCCATAATTGCTATTCTAACATCCTTATTTGCTCCTGCTCTTTATATAATAGTATTCTTCATATTAGGATTTACAATAAGCGGAAGACGTATCGGATTTGAACCATACTTGCTTGATATTACTCCGCAATCAAAACGAATTGAATATTTAGGTATTAGAGGGTCTCTTAATGTTTTCAAAATCATACTGCCTTTGGTAGGAGCTTTTTTCATTGAGTCATTCGGATACTACTTCACTTTTATTGTCGTGAGTATTGTTATGAGTATTGCTGCAGTTTTAGTATCATTCGTGAAAAACACCCAGGTAAACCACTCAGCTTAAACTCCT
This sequence comes from Candidatus Izemoplasma sp., assembly GCA_029939615.1. GTDB lineage: Bacteria > Bacillota_I > Bacilli_A > Izemoplasmatales > Izemoplasmataceae > Xianfuyuplasma. The sequence goes on from JAOZSP010000196.1 coordinate 697, forward strand.
AATTAGAAAAAAAATCAAAAAAATTGACTTTCTGATTTATAGTTTTATACTATATGTGTAGGTGAGAGAGAGAGATGAAAAATTTGGGCAAAGAAGTAACTGATAAATATACAGTGAAAAACGAAGAATTTGGTAGAAGAAGTGATAGACGAAGATTATATCGCGACGGTACAGGAAGACATATCCATGGAATAGGTGGAGGTTTTCGTGATGGCAGACGATTTAATCAAGGTGAAGACAGAGGAAAAGGCCTTCATATCAACAATGGTAGACGTGATGGAATAGGACCTCATCACGATGTAGAAGGATGTAATACTAATCCAACTAGAGAAACAAGACCCGAAAATAGAGGTCATCGTTTCTACAACGAACGTTTCCATAGAGCCTTTTATACAGAAAGAGATATTGAAACCAAATTATTTACAAGTAAAGATGAATTAGTGAAGTATGTTAATAACAGAAAAGCTGACAACAGTAATATTGAAATCTTTAGAATTGAAGATGGATTATATAAATTAGTTATTAGATCTTAAATAATAAAAAAAGACGCCTACATTAAAAGGAGCGATTATTGCTCCTTTTTTTAGTGGTAACATACTCTGTTTCTATCTTTTTTTTTCATTAAACTTCCTTTGACCACACACTATCAAATGATACTTGAAAAGATATTTGTTGCCCTGATATTTGATTATATTGCTCTCGAGAAGGGAAGTTCATTGATAAAACAACTGTCACTTCAATATAGTACCCCTCTTGACCTGTTTCAAAAAAATCTAGTTGTAAAGTGGCATCTTCAAGTTTACTTAAACTAATATCAAAATTAAATAGATTTTCAATATCTGATGAAACTATTTGATCATTTATAATTATATTTTCAATATCATAGTTAAAATCAACACCGTTCTGGATGAATATAACATACGTGAATAAAACTTCCTCAACATCACCAACACCTAAAATTGCTCCTGTTGGAACAAGCATCTTACCTTCTTTGGTTTCCATTGTCTGTGATATTAAAACGTGCGTATTTTCTTCATTAATATACGGTGTATTTGTATCTTGTTGATACGAATATATTCTTGTTAGACTTGTTGGTAATAAAAAAATCAAAACCAGACTTAATATAAGCTTTTTCATAATAGATCACTCCCATATGTGTTTTCAGTAAGGTAACTGGCTATCTCTGTAGAGACCCTTTAGTTTTCTGTCACCGAATCGCTTCGGCTTTAGCTTTGTCATACCTCGACACTCATATATAAGAAATCAATATGGTTTCGATTTGACATAATAATTTTATCATATAAATAAACAAAAATCAATTTTTTTTTAGTATATAAGAATATTTGTAGTCAATCACTCTTCATATGGCACACAAATATACCATGCTGCTTTGATATCAACATCAACTACTTGGACTGATTTAAATTGATCCTTCAGTTCATTTCGGACTTCCTTAATAAAACGAAAGTAATCCCCGCCTTCTAACTTTTCAATTACTGTTGTCCAAAATGATCTATTTTCATTATAATCGTAAATAATAACATAATGCTTTGTCACTCTACTCATCTCAGCGTATAATTGCTTTCTTTCCTCCGGTTTTATTCCATGTGCAACATATGATGCGATAGATAAGTCATAACTTTTATCTGAAAAAGGCAATTTTGAATTTGTTCCTGCTATTACAAAATTGATTTTAGAGTTTTCTACCTTTTTTGCTCCAATATCTAACATTTTTTTTGCAGGATCCACTCCAGTAACTTTTATATCCTCTAAATTAAGAACCGAACATAGTGCTCCAGTCCCACAGCCAACATCAATAATACTATCATAATCAGAAATATTTATAATTTCACGCATATTATTAATTATTTCATTATAACGCCTTTTTTGAGAATTATAATATAGTCCATATATTGGAGCTATAAAATTAAATAGAAAATTGCTTTTTTTGCTTTTTCTCATAACTGTAAACTCCTTCTCTAGCTTAAATAATCATAAGTTTTAATACATTATGATTTCATTATTCATTTTACTTATTTCTTTAAAAACAACTTTTAAATATGCAGGATAAGAGATTTGTTTTTTTTCTACTGTTAATTGTACT
>JAOZSP010000197.1 GCA_029939615.1 Candidatus Izemoplasma sp.
ATTTATCTAATTTTAAAGATTTTAACGATCTTTTAGGTCATTCGATAGGAGATGAATTTCTTATTGAAATCGCAGATGTATTTACAAAAGTATTAAGTAATCAAGCAGAGGTTTATCGTTGGGGTGGAGATGAGTTTATTGTTTTAATAGATTCAATAACTGTAGAGAAAATTCAATTAATAATGGATTCTTTAATTAGAGAATTATATAAGCCGATTATTATAGACGGAATTGAATATTCAATATTAATGAATATGGGGGTTGCTTCTTACCCTCGTGATGGAAAAAACTTAGAAGATTTAATAAAGGTATCGGATAATATTATTCACGATTTGTATTCAACAGAAAGTATAAAAATTGGATATTCTGATGAACTTGTAAAAGAAAATATGCTATTAAATGAAAATATTAATAGGATGATGATGTCGGATTTGAGTGAGAATTTCCAAGTGTATTTGCAACCTATTGTAGAAGTTGACAGTAATGAAATATATGGATTTGAAGCACTTTTAAGAGTTTTTGATGAAGATAATAAGCAGTTAGATACACAGAAGGTGATTTCTTATATAGAGAAGTCAGGTAAGATTTCTTTGATTGATAGATTTGTCTTTGATCAGGTAACTGAATATTGTACGAACATAAACAATGGGAAGAGATTATTTAACATTTCGTTTAATGTATCTGCGCTATCTTTGAATGATGAATATGTTACTTACATTGAAAAAAAGGTTAATGAGGGGAAATGTAATCCAAAATTCTTTTCAATAGAAATAACTGAGTCAATTAGAATCAAAAGTTTTGAAATCGCATCAACATATCTAAATAGATTAAAAAGGCTTGGAATTAAGATAGTTGTAGATGATTTTGGAACTGGATATTCTTCGCTGTATTACATCTCAATGATTCCTTTATCGACAATAAAGATTGATAAAAAGTTTGTTCAATCTCTAATTGATAATTTGATTGATAGGAAATTAGTAGAAGTAATTGTCTCTCTTTCTAAAGCAATGGATATTATTGTTATAGCTGAGGGTGTTGAAAGTGAAGCTCAATTAGATGTTATAAAAGAGTTATCTTGTGATTTATATCAAGGGTATTTATTTAGCAAAGCATTGAGCTTTGATGATGCTTTAAAACTGATAGGAAAAAGTAAGAAAAAGTAAGAATCAAATTTATTTTTGATTCTTACTTTTTTTCATTCGTAATCTTTTAGAACTTAATATTGCTTGTAAAAGTATCTATTAAGACAATTGTTATTTTTGATGTTGATAAGAATATATTATTCTATATTCATGGTCTAAAACATCAATAAATAGAATCTTGTTTTTTAGTGGGATTTTGTTTAAGTAATACTTAATGAATTCACTTACCATTAAGTTACCAATAATAGCAGGGATAAAGGTAGGACTTTTAAGTTCTTTTTCAGCGCCCGCTTTTTTATTGCTATAAATATTTTGAAGAATATTAGTCTTAGGTAAAATGATTCCTACTTGTCCGTACCATCCAGCTATTGCGCCGTGAATTAAAGGGACATCTAACTTAGAACAATGTTTTTCTATTAGAACCTTTGTAGGGATATTATCAACAGCATCAAAAACAATATCAATATTATCAAATTTTGATAAATTAATATTTTCATCATACCTGCTATCAATAATTGTTATGTTGATATCAGGATTGATATTAAGTAATTGTTGTTTTGTGATTTCAACTTTTGATTTACCTAAAGTAGTAGTATTTGCAAAAAGTTGTCTGTTAATATTACTTTCATCAAATTTATCAAAATCAACAATAGTAATTTTTTCAACTCCTAATCTTGCCAAACTACTAGAAACATATCCACCAAGTCCACCAACTCCAACTATGAGAACGCTCTTTTTTGATATAAGAAAAAGTTCGTCTTTACTCATAATTCCTAGATTTTTTGATTGATTCATTTTATCCACCTGCCATTGGTGGAAATAAATGAATTAAGGAGTCCTCTTTAACCCTACGATCTAACATGATATCTGGAGTGCTGTCGAAATGATCTAAGATAATAATTGAAATTTCTTTGATAGGGATTTTTAATTCTGTTACGATGTCTCGTACTGTCATATCATTTTCAATCTCAAATAACACTTCCTTGCCACCATATTTTCTTAATGCTGAGTATAATTTTACTGTTATCATAATATCACCTATGTACACCTTACTATATTTCTATTCCATAAACAATCGGCACAACTTGGGGAATTTCCTAAGCAGTCCATTTCTGAGTCCCAAGTATAAGCACACCCATCACGCAAGTCACAATCAGCGCAACTTGGATGTTTTTGATTTTCAACACTTAGTCTAAATATTTTATATTTCTTTGAATAATAGATTTCATGAAGTGAAATCTCATTTATATTTCCGAATGAGTATTTAAATACTGTTTTCTCTCTACCAAATACAAATTCTGTATATGTATTTGCGAAACGGTAACAAGGAATTACGTTACCTTCGTAATCAATATATGTAAAATCGTTTTTGATAAAGAAGCATTCACGATCTGTTTTTAATTCCATAAAGGGAAATGATACAATTACTCGTTTTTCATATAGAGCATATTTGTTAACTTTAGATATATAATCATGACCTTCTTGATTGTAGTTTTCTGTGTAGAATATGTTATCTTTTGAGTTCTCATTTTGGGGTAATAAGTTTGATATCAATACCCTATTTACGTTATATTTACTTGCGTAATCTATAACGGCGTAAATTGTATCTTTATTTGTTTTTGTTAAAAT
>JAOZSP010000198.1 GCA_029939615.1 Candidatus Izemoplasma sp.
GTCAGCAGTATAACCAGGGGCTATCGCTCCTATTTGTTTTAACTGATAACAGTTAGCAATATTAATTGTAGCCATTTGAATTGCTGTTATAGGATCAACTCCATTTTTAACGGCTAAATTAATATTGTAGTTAATATGTCCTTCTTTCTCAATATCCATTGGATGCTTATCGTCTGTACAAAATAGTAAGCGATGACTATTTTTGACATTAACAGCTTTAGAAAGCACTTTAACATTTTTAGTTGCAGAACCCTCTCTTAAATGGATGTACATTCCTCTTGAAACTTTCTCGTTTAGTTCTTCAGGAGTTGTACATTCATGATCAGTCTTAATATTATGTAGCAAATAAGCGTTTAATTCTTTTCCATAAACACCTGGAGCATGTCCATCAATATTATAATCTTGCATTATCTCAAGTTTATCTATCATATGCTTTGCAGCGTTGATAACGCTTGGATAATCCATTACTTCTCCGAGTCCTAAAATTCCTTCACGATTCTTTAAACTATTTATATCTTCATTTGATATAGTAGCTCCACTTGTTTCAAATAATGTTGCAGGAACACATGATGGAATCATAATATTAACTTTTAAAGGTATATCTAAACTTGATTTAAACATATATCCGATACCTTTAACTCCTAATACATTTGCTATTTCATGAGGATCAGCAATAATTGATGTCGTACCTAAAGGAACAATTAGCTTAGAAAATTCTGAAGGTGTCAACATTGAAGATTCAATGTGAACGTGACCATCGATAAAGCCAGGTGAAACAAACCGATTTTTAACATCGATTTCTTTAATTCCATCATATTTTCCAATCCCAACTATAACACCATCATTAATTGCGATGTCATTAATTTCTATGGAGTGATTGAACACATTTATTATTTGACAATTTTTCAATACTAATGCAGATTTATGGATTCCTTTTGCGATCATATGATTAAATTCATGACTCATAGACTCACCCTTTCAATTATATATTTTGAATAAAATCTTGAAGAAGATTATGTGCTACTTGTTTACGATATTCTTTTGTTGATCTTTGATCATCAATTGGCTTAATTATTTCATCATATTCTTTAGCAATATTTAATATATTAGTTTTAAGTTCAATTAATGAAATATTTCTATATCTATTTTCAATATCTACATTTCTTACTACTGTAGGTCCAACTGCGCCAAAACAAACACGAAAATCTTCCACAATATCTTCTACTATGTTAAGTGCTCCTGCAAAAGATATTTTGCTAATAGCATCAGCTTTTCTTCCTCCGATTTTTGTAAAACTAGTTTTGTCAAATTCATCTAAAGGAATTAATATTTCGGTAATCATCTCATTAGTTTTTAGAGCAATTTTTCGTGGTCCTAATATTACTTCATTTATCGGTAAAATTCTTGATTCGTCTTTACTTTCTAATTTTACTTGAGCGTTATATAAATACATTATTGGTAAAGTATCTCCTGCTGGAGATGCATTAGCGATATTCCCTGCTATTGTTGCTAAGTTTCTTATAGCAGGTGAAGCCATGGTACTTATCGCTTCTTTTAATAACTTTGGTGTATCTTGATGTTCTAAAACATTACTTACAGGAGTGGTTGCTCCTATACGTAAAAATGAATTAGTTTTTTTGATATAATTTAGTTCTTTTAAATTAAAGATATAGATTACATCCTTATCAAACTTAGGAGGAATTTCAGCCCAATTTCTTCTTTGAACCATTAAATCAGTTCCTCCGGAAATAATTTTTGTTTCATTACATGAGATAAATTCTAATGCTTCAGCTAATGTTGTAGGGATGAAGTGTTTTACCATAATCCTTCACCATCTTTTGAAGCTCTTTTTACAGCATTTATAATCATATTGTACCCAGTACATCTACATAGATTTCCAGATAATCCAATTTTTATTTCTTCTTCTGTTGGATGCGGATTTTCTGTTAGTAATGCATGTGATGCCATTACCATTCCCGGTGTACAAAATCCACATTGTACTGCGCCTTCTTTACTATAAGATTCAGTAAGCATTTGACCTTGTAATGTGTTACTTAATCCTTCAATTGTCATTATTTCTTGATTATGGACATTTCCTAAAGGTACTAAACATGAATTCACTAGTTTACCATTTAATAATACTGCACAAGCTCCACATTCTCCTTCTCCACAACCTTCTTTCACACCTACAAAATCGAATTGCTCACGAAGAATATCTAGTAGTCTTACACTTGGATTTTCCTCTACTGTGTAAGCAATATTATTTAGTTTAAATTTTATTTTACTCATTATTTATCAACTCCATAATATATTCTGGTGTAACGGGGATTTTTGTAATTTTTTTATGAATTGCATTTTCAATAGCAAGTGCGATTGCTGGTGCTCCACCGACTAGTGTAAGTTCTCCTGCTCCCTTAGCTCCATAAGGTCCTAAAGGATAAGGATTATCTAATATGTAGTTATGCATTTTAGGTGTATCCATAGTTGTAGGAATGATATAATCCGTTACACTTTTGTGTTGGATTTTACCATCTTTAGCTTTCATTACTTCTAAATATCCATAACCTATTCCTTGTAGTTGTCCACCGTCAGCCTGACCTAAAATAATTTGCTCATCAATTGCTTTACCAACATCATAAACATTCCACATTTCTTTAGCTGTTACTTCATAAGTAACTTTATCGACTTCTACTTCAATAATATTAATTCCCCATGAATATGCAGGATAAGCATCTCCAAAGAATTTTTCTTCATCCCATTTAAC
>JAOZSP010000199.1 GCA_029939615.1 Candidatus Izemoplasma sp.
ATACTACTTAAAAATCACTAGAGGGCTTAGTAGTAATTCGATTTATTCTTATGTTACTGATTTAAAAGAATATGTTGAGTTTTTAGTGAAGAATTACGCTATTAAAGATTCTAATTCAATTACGAAACAACATATTCGTAATTTTGTAGCTCGTCTTAAACGAAAACATAATACCGCATCAAGTATTAGTCGTAAAATGAGTGCTATTAGATCATTTCACAAGTATTTACTACTAGAGAAACTAGTTAGTAGTAATGTTAGTTTAGGTATTAGTTTGCCAAAAAAAGAACAAAAATTACCTACTGTCTTAAGTGTTGAAGAGGTTGAAGCTTTAATGATTGCATGTGACGGTGATGAACCTTTAGAACTACGAAATAGAGCTATGCTTGAACTACTTTATGGTAGTGGTTTAAGAATTAGTGAGTTGCTTAATTTACATCTAAGTGATTTACACATTAATATGGGATTCTTAAATATAATTGGTAAAGGAAATAAAGAAAGAATAGTTCCAATCGGAGCTGAAGGTGCTTACGCTTTGAAAAGATATATTGATAAAGGGCGTACTAAATTAAAAAAAGTACCTGGTGACATTGTATTTGTAAATAGTAGAGGATCAAATATTAGTCGTGTTGGTTTTTATAAAGTCCTAAAAAAACTAACCTTAAAAGCTGGAATAACAAAAGATATTAGTCCACATACTTTAAGACATAGTTTTGCATCTCATTTGTTAGAAAATGGTGTTGATTTACGATTTGTTCAAGAGTTATTAGGACATGAGGATATTTCTACAACGCAAATATATACTCATATAAATAAAAAACAACTAAAAAAAGTATACGAGGAGTTTCATCCTCGCGCAAATCAAAAGGAGGAATAGAAATGTTTAAAAGAGTATTTGTTATAGTCATCGACAGTGTTGGTTGTGGTGAATTAGAAGATGCTTATTTATTTGATGATGTTGGTAGTAATACTATTAAACATATTAGTGAAGCAGCAGATGGTATCACATTACCTAATATGGAAAAATTAGGATACGGAAACCTAACTGAAATTAATGGTGTTAGGCCAATAAAAGATGCATTAGGTTACTATTCAAAAATGAAGGAAATAAGCAATGGAAAAGATACATTAACTGGTCATTGGGAGTTAATGGGATTAAAAATAGAAGACCCTTTTACTACTTTTACTAATACAGGATTTCCTGAAGAATTAATCCAGTTGCTAGAAGAAAAAACTGGTCGTAAAGTTGTTGCAAATAAAGCAGCAAGTGGAACTGCTATTTTAGATGAATGGGGAGAACACCAAATGAAAACTGGTGATTTAATCGTGTATACATCTTCAGATAGTGTATTACAAATCGCTGCTCATGAAGAAGTAGTAGGGCTTGATGAATTATATAAAGCATGTGAAGTTGCTCGTGAATTAACTTTACATGATCCTTGGAAGTTAGGAAGAATTATAGCAAGACCCTATTTAGGTGATAAAAGAGGAAACTTTAAAAGAACTTCAAATCGTCATGATTATGCATTAAAACCTTTTGCAAAAACAACACTTGTTTATTTAAAAGAAGCAGGATATGATGTTATCTCTTTTGGTAAAATTAAAGATATCTATGATTCTGAAGGAATCACAGAAGCATACAAGCAAACATCTAATAAACATGGAATGGAAAACTATATTAAACATAGTAAATTAGATTTTAGTGGTTTAGCATATCTAAACTTAGTTGATTTCGATGCTTTATACGGACATCGTCGTAATCCAATAGGATATCGTGATGCTTTAGAAGAGTTTGATGGACAACTAGGAGAATTAATGACAAATTTAAAAGAAGATGATATACTCATTATTACGGCTGATCACGGAAATGATCCTACTTACAAAGGAACGGATCATACAAGAGAATATGTTCCTATGCTTGCATATAGTCCTAAAATTAAAGGTGGAGAAATAAAAGTACGCGAATCTTTTGCGGACATCGGAGCTACCATAAGTGAGAATTTTAATGTTAAACAAGGTAAGTTCGGTGAGAGTTTCTTTAAGGATTTAAAATAGTGGATAAAACACAGTCTTTAGAGATGCAAAATGACTTCTTTTATAAAAAGGTAATCCGTATCGGATTACCTATTACTTTGGCACAACTTCTAACTTCTTTACTTGCATTTATCGATACTGTAATGGTATCAGGGTTAGGAGATAATGCTGTTGGTGCAGTAGGAATTGGAGCTAGTTTCTTCTTTTTAATGTTTATGATTAACTTTGGGCTTGTAAGTGGCTTGTCAATCTTCTTTGCTCAGTACTGGGGAAATAAAGACATTAAAAGTATTCATAAAGTCTTTATTGTTACTATAATATCATCTTTTATTATTACTTTTTTATTTTTTATATTTGGTCATTTCTTTAGTGAAACGATAATAAATATTTATAGTAATTCAAATGATCCTATAAACGGGCCAATATTACTAGCATATGGATCTAGTTATTTAAAAATAGCTGCGTTCTCTTATCTTTTTCATAGTTTTACATTTATTATTAGTATGCTAATGAGAAGTGTAGAAAAAGTTATATTCCCACAAGTTGTTGCTGCTATTATGGTTGCTTTAAATACATTACTAAATTATTTACTTATTAATGGTAGGTATGGATTTCCTAATATGGGAATTGAAGGTGCGGCAATAGCTACAGTTATTAGTAGTATTGTTGGATCTATTATATTTGGTATCTTTATGATTTATACTAAAAAAGAGGTATTTAAGATTAAGT
>JAOZSP010000200.1 GCA_029939615.1 Candidatus Izemoplasma sp.
TAACAAATTATATCCTCGATACTTCTTAGGTTTTCGTAAACGATTAGAGAATTCAATAAATACATGGGAGAAAGCTTCAGGTAGAATCTTATCTCTAGATTGGACAAAAGCGGATTTTGTAGGAGTAGTTTCACTAAAATTAAATAATTTAATCATTTCGCGATCAAGTGAACTTCCATTCATAGATAAAATAGAATTAAATGTAGTAATAAAGTCGAGTTTTCTCTTTTGAGTAAAATCGGACTTCGGATTCCTAATGAAATCCGAAGTCATCGAGACATCAACAATTACATCGTTGAGTCTCGATTTAAGTAGTTTTGAATATCGCATAGTATAGCCTCCTTTAAGTTTTTACACTTCAAGTGGCTACGCCGCAAATTTTAGAGACTTTGTCAAGTCTTTTTTTGTGAAAACAGTCAAATTTTGTCGAATAAAAAAAGACCCCCTCACAACATGTGTGAGAAGATCTCTCCCGTTTTTCTTAACTTAATGACATTGCTAAATTTAGACCTTTTTAGTTGTTTCTCTTTCAATTAAAGATACTGGTAAAATACTATGCAATTCTTTTATAGATTTCTTTTTGATTAATAAATTTAGTTTTCTAATTGCTTCATTTCCAATATTAGATATTGGTTGAGCTATAGTTGTTAGTTTTGGAATAAGTACTCCGGAAAGTTCAATATTATCAAAACCAATTATTTGAACATCATCCGGGATTGAATATTCTAATTTTTTAAGGACACTAATTACATAATAAGCAATAATGTCACTACTACAGAATATTCCATTCACTTTAGGATGTTTTTTTATGAACATTTCAATATCTTTGATATTAGGTATTTTAAAATCTAAGTCAAAGCTCCATACATCGACATTATTTTTATCAACAATAGAGTAGAAACCTTTTGCGCGGTCTACTACTGTAATTAAATCACTTGGACCGCGGAAGTGAATTATCTTATTTGCTCCTTGATTAATTAGTTTCCATGCAGCTAGTTCTCCTCCTTGAACATTATCACTTGTTACTGAAGGAATGCTTTTATCTAATATGTGATCTATCGATAGAACTGGTATTTCTAACTTAAGATATGATTTAATACTCTTTGTATTAGTAGCTACGATTAAGCCATCAATATTGTATTGATTAATAACATTAAGGTGTTTTTTTTCAAGTTCAATATCATCTCTTGAATTAAAAATCATTAGTTTAAAGCCGCTCTTAGTAACAGCGTCTTCAATAGATTCAATTAACTCAGCAAAAAAATACGTTGAAATATGAGGAACTATAAGACCAATAATATTTGATCTTTTACTAAATAATGATCTTGCTAGTTCATTGGGAACATATTTTAATTGTTCAATAGCGGTTTCAACAATTTTTCTTGTTTCATGACTAACATATCCAGTATTGTTTATCACTCTTGAAACGGTTGCTACACTGACGTTTGCTTTTTTCGCAACATCTTTTATTGTTGGCATAATAATCACATCCTACAAAGGTAAGTATATTATAATATAACACTTTTGTAAATGTATTATAAGTGTTATAATATCTTTGATTGGAGTGATTACTTATGGGTTTAAGAACAAATACGGATTTAAGAAAATTGTTTATATATCAAGTGTATTTAAGAAACCACACAAAAGGTGGAACAATCCAAGAGTTTATTTTGGATTTAGATAGAATAAAAGCTTTGGGTGTTGATATGATATATTTATTACCAATTCATGAAATTGGCCAACTGCAAAAAAAAGGGGATTTAGGATGTCCTTATTCAATAAAAGATTATCGTAGTATTAATCACGAATACGGGACTTTAGAAGATTTTAAAGAGTTAATTGACAAAACTCATAAGAACGGAATGAAATTAATGATTGATGTTGTTTATAATCATACTTCTTATGATTCAGTTTTATTAGAAAAACATCCTAATTATTTCTATAAAAAGAATGGTAAATTTTCTAATCGTGTAGGAGATTGGTGGGATGTCACTGATTTAGATTATTCTATAAACAAAGAATTATGGAATGAACTTATAGATACATTACTATATTGGACAAAACTAGGTGTTGATGGGTTTAGATTTGATGTTGCTTCTTTATTGCCGTATGAGTTTTTAAAACAAGCTCACGAAGCTGTTATTAAGGAGAACCCTTCTTCAATATTTTTAAGTGAATCAGTTCATGGAAGTTTTTTAAGAGATTTTAGAAATGAAGGATTTAATGCTTTAAGTGAATCAGAGATATATCAAATATTTGATATTGCTTATGATTATGATACTCATCCATATTTTGAAAAATATTTAAAAAATGAAGGATTTTTAAATCGTTATCTTGAAGAAGTTTTGCGACAAGAAGAAGTGTATCCTAAAAACTATATTAAACTACGAAATTTAGAAAATCATGATTTTGGAAGATTTGCTATGATGGTAGATAATGATAAGTTAAAAGTAGACAACTGGACAGCACAAATGTTCTTTAATAAAGGATGTAAAATGGTTTATGCAGGTCAAGAAAAAAGTGACTTAAATAGACCAAGTTTATTTGATATTGATAAAGTTAGTTGGGATGGAAGAGATATCTCACCTCTTATTTCTAAATTAGGTAAGATAGCTAAGGAAGATATAATAATTAACGGTGTATATAATATTCATTTCCAAGAGAAGGATGTTGTAGTAGCTAGTTATAGTCTTAATGATAAGAAATTAGTAGGTATATTTAATGTTGGTAAAGAAAAAGGGAATATCAGGATTGAAATTCCT
>JAOZSP010000038.1 GCA_029939615.1 Candidatus Izemoplasma sp.
TTCACCTACTTGAATATCTTCAGGATCAATTTCTCTAGTTATAACAACATCTCCTGGTGCAATAACCGGATCCATAGAGTCGGTTTTAATTTCAAATATATTATATTAGTTAAGTGGTGGTATAAAAGTAAAAATAAGCTTAAAGAAAACAAGAACTATTACTAATAGCCCAATGAATTTTACAGTATCTATAATTTCTTTTTTTGTTTTATTCTTATTCATATATATCACCTAATCTAAAGTTGTAATTACCAAATCATCAATAATCAATCTGCTAAAACCTGCTGGATATGTTTGGCCGTAAAATGCAATCTTAACAAATAATTCATCGCCTAACATATCTTCAGGTACATCAAACGAGTAATGTGGGAAAAGTTCACTTTCTGAAGACACTATAATGCTTCTCTCATTACCAATACGCGTCCAACCACCATTTCTATCTGATACATAAACATAAAATCTTCCTCTTCGAATATTTTCTGCATCATCAGAATCACTTAAGCCTGCCATAGCATAGAAAGAAATATTTGAAACCTTTCCAATAGCTGTTGTTGTACTCATATAAGACATATAATTTAATCTAAGACTATATTGATTATTAGTATGAAGGTTCATCGCATCATATGCTGTAAAGAAACTATATTCAGGATAAAGTGGTGTAAGTGAGTATGATGGAGCTATGTCATGAACTGGATTTCCAAATTCATCTGTTGCTCTATCAATTAAAACAGGGTATCCCATAGTAGGATAATTGTTTGTTTTACCTTTTCCTTCAAACTTCCATGTATATCCATAAACATACATATCATGTATTTTTGCCGTTTTATTCTTTGGTATATCAGTTTGAGAATATATATATTGTAGTCTTGAATCAGGATTTTCTGCCAATTCATCATCAACATATATTGATAATTTACTCGCAAAATCAGGTCCGATCAACAAAGGAATAAAATCCCAATATCCAACATCCAATAATTCATTTGTTTCATCGTTTGTTGTATCAAAGAAGCCATAACCTAGGGAAATGGCTTCAGTTGAAAACAAAATAATTGAAATTAATATTATAGTATATGCTTTCTTCATGTTGCCACCTCCTAGTATAGTTATTACCTCTATATTATGAAGCGTTAAATGTTAAATCAAATGTAATATTTTGGTTAATAATAGCGTCATAAATAGCTTCTGTTAATGGTTCAGTTAATGTTACAGTTACAGTAATAGTTACAACACCGTTATTAATACTTGTAGTTACTGGAGCAATTGAAATGTTTACATATGAAGCATGTGTTGCATCTCCATTTATTAAGATATTAGATGCAGTAGTACTTAATGATAAGGCACTTTGAGCTTCTTTACTTAAATTTACATCATAACTTAATACGATTGCATCCACGTCATTAACTCCCATAACAACACCAGTTGGTACTAATACTTTTCCTGGTGGAGCAGTTGCGTTAACAGCTACTACTAAGTCTGTTCCTTCACCAATTGTCAATGTTTCACTTTGTGTTTCTTGTAACGTGTCCCAATATGAATATGCTGAAACTGTTCCTCCAAATGCTAATAATGCTACTAATACGATTGCTAATTTTCTGATCATTATAAGATCCTCCTTTTATTTTTTGGCAACAAAAAAGTTACCTACGAAAGGTAACTGGCTATCTCAGTGAGATCCTATAGTTTTCCGTCACTGGATCACTCCAGCTTTGGCGTTTTCTTCTACTTTCAGTGTAATTCTACTATGTACCGTCCATAGTGTCAAACCGGTAGAAGGTAATTTAAGATTTATTTAAGATTTGGCAGTTTTTGATACCCTTTAGAATGAAATAAATATTCCTCAAGTTCAGACTAAACGCCTTACTTAAGCCACTTTTCTTCATTTATTACATTCTTAACTATTTCAGTGTTTTTTTCTCAAAATCACTGGAAGTTTTTTTCAATTTTCGTTCGAAATATTCCTGAAGTAAATCTCATTCATCACATTTACCAATATCATACTATACCGTAATTTAATAATAGTCCTAGATAAACAAGCTAGCGAATTAGACCCCTCTAAAGGTAACCTTAAAGAAACAATCTTATTTCAGTTAAATTATGTCAAAGAAGGTGTATACAAGTCCTTGATATCTTCGGAAGTAATTTTTCTCAATATGTAGATCATATACAAAGCAACTAAAATCGCTAGTAGCACTGTAACGATAACCGTAATAATATCATATCTACCATCAACTGTCCCTAATGCAAACATAACCTGTCCAAAGAAATTATATGTAGCATGTAAAAACATTGCTATCCAAATATTCTTTGTTTTTAAAAAAACGATAGCCCACATCATACCCATCAAGAACGAATAACCTACTTGAAGAGTCGTATTACCAAAACTTGCTCCAGCAAACATATTAAAAATATGGATAGCCCCAAACAAGGCTGAAGAATATATAACGGCTAATAAAATGCCTTTTTGTGTTTGAGGTAGTTTCTGCAATAACACAACGAAGATTAACCCACGAAAAACAATTTCTTCAAAAAAGCCTGTACTAAGGCATTCTAAGAGAAAAATATAAACTGTATAAGTTGGTTCTATAAGTTGTGTTCTATCACCCAAAAACGCAACTATTGGAAAATTATTAATTGATATGATTAAGCTTGGAATAATAATTAGAAGTGATATTAGGAATGGCCCTTTAAACTTAAAGAGCGTTTTATACCCATATGAAATTAGAATTATCATAAAAATGATTCCTCCAAGTATTCGAGAAATACTGTCTTCTAACATTGTAGTTGCAATTTGATTGCTAAATAATGGAATGTCTACAATTTCAATAATTACTATTACTAGTAAACACAGAAAAATACATAAAGCCTCAATTATAGTTTTTCTTCTTTCTTTCATAATTAACATCTCTTCCCTATATTATTAATGTTCAGAGTTTACATATATTTTTCTTTATATCTTATCTTTTTTCCTTATTCCCCTTAGCAATAAATATCCACCAAATAACACCATTAGTAAGCTCAGAAATTGTGATGGTGTTGGAAAAACATTGTATTCTGTTGTAATTAATGGTAGTAAACTTCCTCTTTCATCGCCACGAATAAATTCAATTAATATCCTCCATATTCCATATCCAATTAAGTATGTTTCAATTTCAAGGTTCTTGAATTGTTTTACTTTGTTAAGTGCAATAAACAACACAAACAAGAAAAATGATTCAAATAATTGTGTCGGAAATATTGCTATATCAGGGAACGCATCATGAGCATGTCCATGTGGGAAAACTACTCCAAGAAAGGAATCAGTTGGTATACCATAACAACAACCTGCTAAAAGACAACCAATTCTCCCAAACGCATGAGCAAGAACTACTCCGGTAATAATTGTATTCATGATCTTTTTCACATCTTTATTTTCATCTTTATAATAATACTTTAATAAAACTAAGAATGCTGAAAGCCCTCCAATTAATCCACCAAGAAAAGTAATAGACCCAAAAGTTAACTCTCCTTCTTTAATCGAATGAAAGACACCATCGAATAAATATGAGAATAACAATGCAAATATAAGACTCACCGCTAATAGTATTATCAATCTATTGGTTTGCTTTTTTGAAAAACCATCATTATTTTCAAATCTTTTAATAACATATATAAACATAGCAAAAATACCAATAACAAGTAATAAATCATACATTGCCATTGTGTAGTTGAATACTTCGGGTAACAAAAATGGATACATTATATCAACTCCTTGAAACAATTATAACATAGTTATCTACTCATTTATTATGTTTTTTGTTCTAAATATCAATCCATACAAATAACCTAATACGGCTGCTAATATCAACCACACAACAACATATAAGTAGTAATTAATCTCAAACATCCAAGATAGGGGTGTACCGTCCATTCCTGGTTTCAACATATAAAACATATTTAACGATTCTGGTTTGTTTACAATCTTACTAATAATTCCACCAATTATTACCATTGCAATTGTAAAAAAGAAATATGTTTTAAAATCTTTCTTATTGATTTCAAAGTTATGAACAATAATCATATAGATAGGTGCGATTACTATTAAAATATGTCTTAGTTGAAACTGGTAGAAGTTATATCTACCTAATCCTTCTAATACATTAGGACCCATCATTGTTAGAATTGCTCCATAACCCCAGTATAGAGAAAGAACAAACATTGTTCTATTCTTTGTTAACATCATAATCCCGCCGAAATATATTGCCCATCCACAAGTTGCTTCTGGCAAGTAGTTATACCAAGGAAGATTATATTTATATGTATACAAATAAATACTTATATTACTAAGCAACATAAAAATACCGATACTATATCTAATTACTTTCTCTGTTCTACCTTGTTTGATTTTCTTAAAAGCTTTTAGTGTCAGATATACTAGTATCACTACAATAATAACAGTAATTATATGAGTTATTGTAAATCTCTCAAATTCAGCTATTCCTCCAGGAGGAATTCTATTGAAAAATGTTTCCATATAATATCTCCTTATCAAATCTATGAATACAAAAGACTACAATAAGTTAGTATATTTATCGTAGCCTCTTTTTTTACTATCCATTTTTATTGTAACAGCTCAAATAACATCTAATTAGATTGACAGTGTTAGAAACCTATATTCCGATATTCATCTTTAATCATATCAATTTTTATCTTACCTGATTCTTTCCTTTTTCTTTCGCTAAATATAAATTCTTGTCTGCACGATCAATAACGTCCTCAATAGAATCGTCCTGTAAATATTTCGATACTCCTATACTTATAGTTACTTTTATTTCATATCGAAATTCTAAATCACTTACTTTTTGTCTCATTCGTTCAGCGATTTGGTAACTACCTTCAATAGTGTTATTGGTTATCAATATAGCAAACTCTTCTCCGCCATATCTTGATAAAGTATCATACGTTCGTAGACACTCAGATAAGTTTTTAGCTATTTGTAACAAAACATCATCTCCAAATAGATGACCATATTCGTCGTTAATTTTCTTAAAATCATCTATGTCTATCATGAGTACATAGAAATCAAAACCATTATGTTCTATGAGTTTGTTTATTTGCTCCATAAAATATTTGCGATTATATATTTTTGTTAGATGATCCATATTTGTTAAAGTTTCTAGTTCTTTATTCTTAATTTCTAGTTCTTCCATAAGAGCATCTGTGTGTTCTTTTTCTTTCCGATACCCTCTATAAGTTTGGGCTCCTAAAGACGCAACAACAACACTCATTAATACTAACGCAACTGTATAATCAATTATTCCAGTAAGCGCATCAGGATATTTCATATATGAATCAGGATAATAATATGTAAAGACAAACAATGATGAGTAAAATAACACTAGAGTTATAATTGTAACAATAAGTTCTCTCTTTTTTAGGTAAAAAGATAGATATACTATTATAATCGTAAAGTAAATAGGTGCTGCTCCTAAATATGCATTATTAGTAAAATAAATGTACGGTAAATACAAAACAGCTACGACAAAAAGCTCGAATTTACTAACTTTTTCTAATTCATTAGGAAATAGTAAAGGTAAACTTAACAACATCAATGCAACTAAGAGATTTGGTAGATTCAATAAAAATGAACATCCAAAAAAAGTATTAGTAATAAACCCAATTAAAGACATCAAAAATGCTGATACCATTAATATAGCCGAAAGTTTATCTTCTAAAGCAGAATTCTTACTAATTTCAAATATAGGATGTTTTTTCATTATTGCTACAAATTTATTCTTCATAATTATCATTCCCTTTACATCATTTTACCATAAAAAATACGATAATGAAATTCAATAGATACTTTTGACAATATAAACTTTATGTCTACTTTATGTCTACTTTGTATTAAATCCTATTGGAAAACAAGTGATATTTATGATACAATATGATTAATACTCATTATAGAAATATACATGGAGGGATAACAATATGAAGACATCTGTTGTTATGAATAGGGTTAATAGAATATTTATTGGATCTATATTGTGGGGTATTTTTTATCTCAATATTTTTTATAGCGTTTTTAATTGGAATAATACATTGTTTGGAGAACTTTTTACTGGTAGTTACTCTTATGCAATTATTTATTCAATTAAGGCCGTTTTTTTTATTGCAGTTTCTATTAATTTGTATTTAACAACTGTTGGAAAATCAAATGGAATTATTAATTTGGGGAAAATCTTAAATGTTGTTATATTCACCAGCATGATTGTATTAGTAATACAATGGTTTATATTAATTAATAACTACGCGTTCCATTTCGGTCTCTTTGGATATATATTTGGTAATCCTAGCTATTCAAAATTATTAGATTTAACAGATGTAACAATTTTTGTCATATATACAATTGGAAATGTATTTGAATATATTTTTATAGCAGGTATTATTGTATATTTATATCAATTATACAAAATGAGTGTAACTCTTGATTTTATGTACTATGTAAGAATAGGTGTAATATTAATTATTTATTTAGCATGTTTAGGAATAACTATCAACGGATTTGACACCTTAACAATGGTGTTTTCTATAGGATATATTTTATGTGGCGTTTTTGTCTATATAAGAAGTAAATATAGTTTGGGGTTAATGTATTTATCAATTATTTTATTACTAATAATATAAAAAAAATATAAGAACTGAAGGGAGTTTATTTATGAGCGAATTACAAAATGATTTTGAATTTGAGAAAGAGGTTGTTGATGAAGCATTATTAGACAATCCAGAACCAAGATGTCCTGTCGTGTTATTACTTGATACCTCTTATTCTATGCAAGGTAATCCAATTAATCAATTAAGTGAAGGTGTTGGAGCATTGTATAATGCATTAAGAGATGATGATTTGGCTAGTGTAAGAGTAGACCTTAGTGTTATATCTTTTGGGCAAACTGTTGCAGTATTACAAGATTTTGCTACAGTATCTGAAAGTGAAGCACCTAAATTGAAAGTAAATGGTATGACACCTATGGGTGGAGCAATAGTCAAAGCGTTAAAAAACATTGAAAGTCGTAAAGGTGAATATCGTGATGCTGGTATATCTTATTATCGTCCTTGGATATTCCTAATTACAGATGGAGAACCAACTGACAATACCCAAGAAGCAAGTAGCATGCTTCAAAGTTCAATAAATGGAAAAAAAGTAATTTTCTTTGGAATTGGTGTTGAAAATGCTAATTTAGACAAAATGAAACAAATATCAGGGTCACCAGACAGAGTATTCAAATTAAACGGATTAAATTTTAAAGAACTATTCCAATGGGTTTCTTCTTCTTTAGCTAGTGTTTCTTCATCGCGTGTAGGCGATACATTAAAACTTGAAAAACCAAGTGATGATGTATTTGAATTTGAGGTTTAATAATTGATTAAAGCATACGGATCATCAGTTATAGGAACATCTCATATTGTGAGTAATAAACCATGTCATGACTCTCATTACTATCAATTATTTCATGATGAAAAAAGCATTGTAGCCTGCGTTAGTGATGGAATGGGAAGTGCAAGTCACGCTGAAATAGGTAGTGCACTTGCATCTAATTTTGTTGTTGATTATCTTGTTGATAATATTAAACTAGAAATGACTGATGAAGAAATAATCAATTGTTTAAAAGAGAGTTATATTAAAACTCATGAGAGACTTGAAGAAGAAGCAAAATTACTGGAGTTAAGTATTAAAGATTTAAATGCAACATTAATTGTGTTTCTTCATCTACCTGAGAATCGTCAATTTGGAGCACAAGTTGGGGATTGCACAGCGATTGGAAGAGATGAAGATAATATTTATAGCACCATCATTGAACAACAAAGAGGAGAATATGCTAATTTAACATTTAGTGTATGTAATATAGATAGTGTAATGAATGGAGAGTACTTTAAGATTAAAACTTTCCAACCCTATATAGCAATGATGAGTGATGGAATTGAAAGTTTTAGTATAAGTAGCTCTACTAATGAACCGAGTAAATTGTTTTTTGAACCCTTTTTCAATGCATTTAATAATGAAAGATTTAGTGATGATATTGTGAGTGAATCACTAAAAAGATTTCTGTCCTCTGAAAGAGTAAATAAAAAAACTGATGATGACAAAACATTATTATTAGTTCAAATAAAGGAATAAATGAAAACATATTATCTAGATGATGGAAAACGAGTTCAAATTGATGATTCAAAAGCTATTGGTACTGGTGGCGAAGGAAGCGTATATAAACTTAAAAATAATAGTAAAATATTAGTAAAAGTTTATAATAAACGAGCACTTGCTCGTATGAGTAATATCGAAGACAAGATTAAAACAATGGTTAACAATAAACCAGCACTTTTAGAACACAAAGGCCTAACAATAATTGCTTGGCCACAAAGAGTAATCTATAATGATTTAGGTAAATTTGTTGGTTATGTTATGAGCAGAGTTGGAGCTAAAAATAATTTATCCCATGTAATAACTCCGGGATTACAAAAAAAGAAATTTCCAAATATTACTTGGTATGATAGATTAGTAATTGCTATTAATCTATCTTTAGTTACGTCTTTTATACATAAAAATAAATGTGTAATTGGAGATATAAATACCAGTGATTTTTTCGTCTATCCAGGATTTGAAGTCGGTGTTGTTGACACCGATAGTTTTCAGATAATCAATAACTCTGAAATATACCATTGTAATGTATTCACTCCAGACTATACACCACCAGAAGTAATTAGAGCCAAAAAGAATTCATCAGAAAGTGTATTAAGAACACCAGATAATGATAATTACGGGATTGCAGTTTTAATTTTTCAAATTTTAATGATGGGAGTTCATCCCTTTTCAGCAAGAATCAAAAATGTGATGGGGTTTGATGGAAATGCAATTAATTACTGTATGGAAAGAGAAATATTCCCTTACAGTAACCCAAATATCTCGATTATTCCTCCAAAAAATACTTTACCCTTTTCTTTTTTTCCACCAAATATTCAAAAATTATTTAAGAGTAGTTTCCAAAAACACAAGGCTAATATTCCTAGACCAACCACAGACGAGTGGGTTTCAGCATTGCGAGTATTAAAAGACAACCTTAAAAAATGTAAAAAAAATAAAGAACATTTTTATCCTAATCATTTTCAAAAATGTCCGCATTGCATCAGAGAAAAAACCAAAAACTATGATTTCCTTGTAAAACACTTTGGATCAATATCAACAAAATTGATAACATACAACTCTAATGGTAAAAAAGTCGTTGTAAATGAAGGGAAAGTTGTAAACAACTACATTTCAGGAGCAGTGTATGCATTAAAGAACACAAATTATCAATTTATTAAAGTGAAAAATAGCATAATGAAAAAAATCGATGTTGAGGATAGGCTAAAATTCCTAAGTAAATTACAAGCATATCAACAACTAAAAAATTACTTTATTATCCCTGACAAACTAGTATATGAAAAAGACATATTTATTGGATATACCTTTAAAAAAACAGAAAAATTATTTAAACTTTCAACATTTATCAAAAGTAACAAAATTAACAAAGTAAAAATTACCGACAAAACTAAAATCATTATTGCAAAAAATATTGCAAAAATGTTTATAATGTTTGAAAAACATAATATAAATTGTGAATTTTCACAAATTTACTTAACTAAACATCTTAATCCAGTTATCCCGGATTTAGTATTTCTAGGTAATCCTGAGGGAACGCCTAAAAGAGTTCTATTCTCAAGAGAAGATTATCTACCCCAAGAGTATTATATGATGAAAGAATATAAATCATATACAGAAAAAATAAAAGTTGAAGCTGAAAAACTAAAAACTGAGAAAATCGAAAAAGAAAATGCAATAAAGGAAAAAAATAGAAAGATTAATGAATCCATAGAATCCAATGAAGATGCTGATGAAGACACAAAAGAAGAAAATATTGATCAAAAAAACAAAGAAACTCAAAACAAAGTGCCTGACCTAGCTGATTTTTCATTTGAAACATCATTTAACAAACTTCCTCATGAGGTGAAAAACAGAAAAATAATCCCTCCTAGAATAACTGAATATGACTCCAACAGTATAAATTCAATTAGATTTAATTTAGGAGTGATTTTACATCAAGTGGTATCAGGGTCACATCCATTCAACGGGTTATACAACAATTCAAGCAAAAATAACAGTTTTTTCATAAAAAACAATATATATTTACATGAGAAGTCTACTCCTACTGCTGATATTGTTGAAAACACTAAATTAATGGAAGAATATCCTAATTACATACAAAAAATGAATAGAAACACATTTTTTGTATCTAAACCAACAAAAATTAGAAGGCCAACAGCAAAAGAGTGGAGAAAATCACTTGATAAATTGAATGGTAGCCTAAGAAAATGTAGTGATAGTGACTATCATTATTACCATAAGTCTTTT
>JAOZSP010000201.1 GCA_029939615.1 Candidatus Izemoplasma sp.
TTTTAGCTAACTCTGTTAATATTACATCTCGTTTTTTTCTTTGAACCGGGATACTTACTAATTTATTATCTTTAAAAAAGTTAGAGATAATTTTGTCGTAATACTCAAGTTCTCTCTTTTCTAATGAATCGGAATCCAGAGTAATAGCGCCAATTATGTCACTAACATTTATGTCTAATTTTTCTTTATTTAAATAATAAACTACATAATACTGTTCCTTTTTTGATGTAACGATGTCTATCTGTTCCAATTTCTTTAGATGAAAGGAAACAGTTGAAGGATTCAAATTTAATCGTTTTGCGATTAATTCTACATACATCGGTCCTTTGTTTAAAGAAGCAATTATTTTTAGTCTTGATTTATCAGATAATAATTTAAATATTTTTACATAATTCTCTAGCATCTTATACACCTCTTTCATACGTATCAATTTAAATTTTATCATTTAATTCGATACTCGTCAAAATAAAAAAGAATTATTTAAGCTTACAAAGCAAAATAATTCTTTCATCTGTTTTCTTCTTTTTATCAATTACTAGCCCTGCTTTTTCTAGTAATTCTTTAAAAATTTTTAATGGAAATGTTGTTTGAAAGTGCGTCTCAGTAATTTTCCCAAATTTAAGTGTATGTTTAATTTGATTAGGAATGTTCGTTTTTGTAACATGCCATTCCATTAAATCATCTTCTAACAATATATCCTCACGATAGTTATGAATCTTATTGATAAATTGCTGGTGTAAAAAGTCAAATACAAAGATACTTTCTTTTTCCATTATATTTTTTACATTGGTGAATGCTCGTAACACCTCTTCTTTATTTTTTAAATAGTTTATTACATCACTAGTCATTGTAACTACATTATATGATTGATTTAAAGGGTCCAAAATGTCGTGAATATATAGATTAATATGAACATCTTGTAATACTGCATTATTATAAGCTCGTTCTAACATGTGTTGTGAGATATCCGTTGCTGTAACAAAGAAGTTATTTTGAGCTAGTTTTATTGCTAATAACGCTGTACCTGTTCCTAAATCTATGACAGTACCTTCTGTAAAATGTTTAGTAATTAGATCATAATATAATTCATTTAATTCAAGATCGGCAAATTGATCGTAATAAGATGCGAATTTTTCATAAATCATTTTAGTTCTTTTAAATCGACTTTACTTATTTCAACTAACATCTTTTCAAGATTATAATATTCTCTTTCGTCTTTAGTAAACACATTAACTATGATGTCTTTAGCATCAATTAGAATCCATGAGTTAGAGTTTTTTCCTTCTATTCTAGCATTTGCAAATCCATTTTCTGCTAAGTCGTTTTGAATATGACTAATTGCTGCTTGTAACTGACGATCACTTGTTGCACTTGAGATAATAAAATAGTCAAAGAAAGGTGATTTCTCACGCATATCATATATTTCAATATCACTTAGATTTATACTTTCTAGTGCATTCATTACTACTTCAATTTTTTTCATTTTGGTCCTCCAGTAATTCATTATAATATTTTCTAGCTTGGTATGCTGAAGATGGAACTTGTCCACCGTTTTTTTCATAGTACTTGATTGAATCATCAATTGCAACAAAAACAGCTAAGTCTAAATTATCTTGTGCTATTTTACGTACTTTGATAGATGATTTATATATTCTATTTGGTTCTATGTAATCACTAACAAAAATGATTTTTTCGTATATTGTCATCGCTTCTCTTCCAATTGTATGATACATGATTGGATTTAATATATCGATATCTGTAATTCCGTACTCACTTTGAGCAACTACATATGCACTATAAGCGTGTAATATATGTTCATTATATTCTTTAATAATGTACTCACTATTAGTAAAATACTTGGTAACTACTTTGATGTTTTCTTCATAAGAATAATACTTTGTAATATCATGAAGAAGAGATGCAATTTCTAATTTTTTAAGATTACAATTATATTTTTTCCCAAACTTAATTGCTGTATCTCGGACTCCTAAAACATGTTTTAAACGATTTTGTTTGTTCTTATAGATATCATTTAATCTTTTTAGCAGTTCTTCTATTATCATATTAATGCCTCACGAACATAAGGAATAATATTTTCATTAACGTGAACCTTTACTGTAATATTTCCTTTAACAGAAATGAACCCAAGTCCAGGGATAACGATATCGTTTTTATAACCTTTTGTAATTTTAAAAACGAATGGTTTTAAAATAAAGATTTCCTCTTCAAATGGTGGAGATAACATTTTACCTATATGATTATGATACAAATCATCTGCATTAGCAAGCTTTGTGCGATGAATTTTTATAAATTCACTAAAATAACAAATAAATGATGTTTTAGCTCCATTTATAAAATCAATTCTTGCTAATCCCCCAATAAATAATGTTTGATCAGAATCTAGTTGAAAAGATTTTGGTTTTACTTCTTTTTTAGGCGTTACAATTTTTAATGATTTTTGAGATAAATAATGAGTTAATTGATTTTCATTAATAATTCCTGGCGTATCTATAATATTATTGTCTCCAATAGGTATTTTTATTAAACCTAGGGTTGTTCCGGCACTACTACTAACGGTAATAATGTCTTTTGTTGAACTTGCATATGCTTTTAATAAAGTATTTATAAATGTTGATTTTCCGACATTTGTTGCCCCAACAATATAAATATCTCTATTTTCCGCATAATCTAATATTTCATCAACTATTTTATCAATATTTTTATATTTTAAAGCACTCATTAAAAAAATCTCTA
>JAOZSP010000039.1:0-8900 GCA_029939615.1 Candidatus Izemoplasma sp.
CCTGGAACGTATTTCCCGATTTTATCAATTTCTCTTTTTACTTGCACTGCTAACTCTCTTGTTGGGCAAAGAATTAGAGCTTGAATAGCATCACTACTATAATCAATTTTATCTAATATTGGTAACGCAAAAGCCGCTGTTTTACCAGTCCCTGTTTGCGAATGTCCGATTACATCATTTCCTTCTTTTATTAGGGGAATTGTTTTAGTTTGAATTTCTGTAAATTCTTCAAATCCCATCTCGATTAATGATTTTTCAATTAACTTGTTTTCATACACCATATTAAAAACCTCCTTTAATAAGCAATTAAGTGTATCACAAATAATATATATGTAAAGAGATTTCCATATTTATTTTGCTTTTGGGGTAAAAAAAATGGCACAATGAAAATTTGTGCCATGTATTAACTTAACTATTTCTTGAATTATAGTGAGTATGTAGTAAATGGTGTGCCTTTTTAGAGTTAGGTTCTGTCAAGTATTCCTTATATAAGGCTTTTATACTTGGATTATCATGGCTTTTACGATAAACCATTTTACCATCAACTTCATATATTGAAGCAATACGCTGTTGCCTTACTTCATTAGTCGTTCCGTATGGTTGTCCTCCCCCACCAATACATCCACCAGGACAAGCCATTACCTCAATAAACTGGTAAGGTGATGTTCCAGCAACAACTTGTTCAACTAGTATTCTAGCATTTGCTAAGGAATGTGATACAGCAACTTTTACAGTTTGACCTCCTAAAACAACTTCAGCTTCTTTAATTCCTTGCATTCCTCTTACTGCGTGGAAATCAACATCATCAAGTGATTCTTCATTTACTATTTCATAAACCGTTCTTAACGCTGCTTCCATTACTCCTCCTGTTGCACCAAACAATGCTGCTGCACCAGTTGTTATACCAAACGGATTATCAAATTCAACACTATCAAGTTGATTAAAATCAATTCCCATTTGTCTAAACATTTTAGCTAATTCTCTCGTTGTTAAAACTATGTCTACTTCAGGATTAGTGCCATCTACAGACAATTCTTCTCTTGAAGCTTCATACTTCTTAGCTGTACAAGGCATAACTGACACTACATAGATATCTTTAGGATCAAGTTTTTCTTTTTCAGCATAATATGATTTAGCTAAAGCACCAAACATCTGTTGTGGTGATTTACATGATGAGATATGAGGTAAAATTTCAGGGTATTCTTGTTCTGCTAGATTTATCCATCCAGGGCAACAAGATGTCAACATAGGTAATACTCCACCATTTGTTATTCTATTTACAAGTTCAGTTCCTTCTTCCATAATTGTTAAATCTGCGGTAAAAAGAGTGTCATGAACATGATTAAACCCTAAATGTTTCATTGCACTTACTAGTTTACCACTTTCAATTAATCCATTTTGTTGTCCAATTTCTTCTCCAATTGATACACGTACTGCTGGAGCGATTTGAACCATTACAAATAAATTAGGATCATGTAACTTTTCCCATACTGTATCGGTATTGTCTTTTTCAATAATTGCTCCTACAGGGCAAACATTAGCACATTGTCCACAATAAGTACAAATCTCATCATTTAAATATTTTCCAAAAGCTGGAGTTATTTCCATATCATGTCCACGTCCCATACTGTCTAAAACGTGCATACCTTGTGTCTCTTTACAAACATCAACACACCTTCCACATTTAATACAGCGGTTTGGGTTTCTTACTAAAGATGGGTTATTATCATCGATTTCTTTTCTTTGTAAAACATTTTCAAATCGATTTGTATCAATCCCTAAATTTCGTGATAATGATTGTAATTCACATTTCATATTTCTAATACATGAAGGACAATCAGTATCATGGTTAGCTAAAATTAATTCTGTTATAGTTTTTCTTGCGTTTAATACTTTTGGAGAGTTAGTTTTTATTTTCATTCCTTCTTTGACAGGTGTTGAACAAGATGTTTTTAATCCATAATACCCATCAATTTCAACAACACAAATACGACAATCACTATTAATATGTAGATCAGGGTAATGACATAAGGTCGGGATCGTTATATTATATTTCTTAGCAGCTTCTAATATTGTTGTGTTTTTTTCAACTGATACATCAATATTGTTTATTCTTAAATTAACCATTTGTCTGCCCCCTTCTAACTGACTCTTCTATTCGTTTTTCATAGTCTTCTGGGAAAAACTCCATTGTCGATATAATCGATGATGGTGATGTTTGTCCTAACCCACACAATGATGTTTCATGAATTACATTTGCTAATGATTTTAAAGATAAGTAATCTTTTTTTGTTGCTTGAAAATTTACGAATTTTTTGACAAGATTAACCATTTGTCCATGACCTTCTCTACATGGAGTACATTTACCACATGATTCGTGTTCAAAGAACTCCATGTTGCGTAAAATTATATCAAAAATATCATGACGATCATCAATAACAATTAATGCTCCTGCTCCTATTTTTGAATCGAAAATATGAAATCTTTCATTATCAATTTGAATATCTAGTAATGATTGTGGAATAACTACTCCACAAGCCCCTCCGAGTTGTACCATCTTGATTTGTCGATTATTTGGAATTCCTCCACCCAAAATATAAATTACATCTTTAATAGTTTCCCCATAAGAAACTTCATAAAGGCCTTTATTTTTTACATTACCCGACAAACTAATTAATTTAGTTCCACTAGCAAAATCACTACCTATATTATTATATTCACGACCACCAATACGCATAATAAAGGGTAAATTACTGAATGTTTCAACATTATTAATTAATGTAGGTAACCCAAAAACACCTTTTTGGGATGGGAATGGAGGTTTAACTCTTGTTCTACCAGGTTTTCCTTCTATTGATTCAATTAAGGCAAATTCTTCACCACAAACATATGCTCCAGCTCCTCTTCTAATTTCAATATCAAAACTAAAACTTGTTTTTAAAATATTTTCACCTAAAAACAAATATTTTCTTGCTTCCTTAATAGTATGTTTCATAATATTTATAGCGTTTTGATATTCACTTCTAATATATATAAATCCTCTAGATGCACCAGTTGAAAAAGCACTGATTAACATTCCTTCAATTATTTGATGAGGATCATTTTCCATTAGATAACGATCCTTAAAATTCCCAGGTTCTCCTTCATCAGCATTACAAATAATGTATTTAACTCCAGTTTCATTAGCAAAACTCTTCATTTTAATCGAAACAGGGAATCCCGCTCCCCCACGTCCAGTTATCCTTGATAAACTAATCTCGTTCAATATTTTTTTAGGACCCATTTTAATAGCTTTTCTGATCATTTTATAGCCATCTTGCTGAAGGTAATCATTAATTGACAAAGGATCAATTTTCCCGAATTTTTTAGTAAGTTCTTTGTATTCTATCATGAGTTACCTCCTTTTTTACTGTCGATAATCTTGATAACTTTATCTTTTGTAAGACTTACAAATATCTCATTATTAATTCGCATCGCTGGTGCGTTTTCGCAGCAGCCAATGCAAGCTGTAAATTCTAATGAAAACATCCTATCATCCGTTGTATCATTCATCTCAATTCCCAAATGCTTAGATATTGTTTCTACAACATTAAAATTATCATTTAAATAACAAGGTACATCCTTGCATACTTGAATGATATATTCCCCTCTCTCTCTTGATGAAAGAAGAGTGTAGAAAGATAATACACTACAAACATGGCTTTCTTTTATTTTTAAGTGCTTTGCAATAGTTGTCACTTCTTCTTCAGAAATAAAATGATTTTTTTTATCTTCATCAACATCCAATAAAATTTCAATCAAATATTCCTTCTTTTGTGGATATTTTGATAATATTTTTTCTAAACTCATCTAATCCTCCTCGAAAATTTATTAGTAGAACCAATCAGCATTCTTTTGATTTTCTTATCAAGTAATTCTATCTTTTTTTAAATTAGAAACAGCCAACTAAGTTCTTATTCTCTTGTTATTAGCGCTTACATTACACCACTTAAACCATTATACATTAAGTAGTTCAAAAAATAAACAATGCACAATAGCGGGAAAATCAGCCCTAAAATGGTAAAACAACTGTTTGTTAAAGCCTTTACTTTTTTTTTATCATAAATTATCCCTCAATAAAGAAAGTTTAAAAAGTTTAAAAATTAATTGATTTAAATAAAAACGCTATTTCCACTGTTTTTCTCCATTGTTTTTCTCGTAATCAATTACTTATTATAAATAGTAAATCATATAAAAAATTAAGTTTTAACAATGTTTAAGTATTGTATTGGTATCGCATTAAAATTTTAATATCAATTTTTTAGATATTAAAGTATAATGATATTAAGTGTCTTTTAGGAGTGATTATTATGCTTATTTTAGTTGGTGCAAGCGCTAGTGGAAAAACAGATATTGCTAAAATATTAATAAAGAATTTCGGCTTCAAAAAAATGATTACAACAACTTCTAGAAAACCTCGTTCGAATGAGGTGAAAGGAAGTGATTATAATTTTATTTCTAAGAAAGTTTTCGAGAATCGGATTAAGAAAGATAAGTTCTTAGAACATGTTTGTTATAACAATAATTATTATGGAACACCAAAAAAAGGAGCAACTAAGGATAAAGTCCTTATAGTTGAACCGGTAGGAGCAAATAGTATATATGACAAAGAGATTGATGATACTGTTATAATCTTACTTGAAACAAACGAAGAAACAAGAAAAGAAAGAATGCTTGAACGGGGAGATAATCTAATCGAAACAATTGATCGCTTAGAAAAAGATAAGGAACATTTTGATAAAAAGAATTTAAAACATATAGATTTTATCGTCAACACTACTGAGGGTACTCAAGAAGAGTTGACTATGAAAATACTTGAGTTATATATGCATCAAATTAATCAAGAAAACCAAATGAGCATCTTCGATGTGTTTAGAAATGATGAAAAAGAAAAAAATGGAAATGATAGTTAATCATCTCCATTTTTATTTATATTAAACTAAGTGACTATGAGCAGTATGATCATCGGTAGTAATTTCATTTGCTTTACGGAAAACCCATTTAACAATAATTTCTCCAAATACTTTATATATTAATACTGCTCCTAATATTACCGTTAATACGGTAGAACCAATAATAACGTAATCATTGTTCCCAGTATCTTGAGCTAATTGAATAAACCTAATTTCAGCTAAAATTGCCATATCAATAGCAACCCCACCTTGTGGTATTAAAGCAGCTCCTAGATACTTCTTAACTTTTGACTCTTCTTTTAAAATAAAGGCAGCCGAAGTTGATCCTACTATTTTCCCTATTACTCTAACTAAGATATATGTAAATCCAATTCTTTCTAAGGTTGATAATAATCCAATATTTAATTCTGCACCTGATAAAGTAAAGAAAATTAACAATATAGGTAGAATAAAGGCTTCTGAAATTGATTTTACTTGTAAGCGAAGTTCAAATGATAATTTATTTGATAAAACTGTTCCAATCGTTAAAGGTAATAAGATTGTTGATATGTCTAACATATAACTCAATCCTATTCCTAATAATAATCCGATTACGATTATTAAGAAGATTGTTATATTGTCCCCTTTATTAAAGTATTCAATAAATCTTTCAACAACCAATCCAATTATTACACCTATTCCAATACTAAAAAAAATTTTTAATAATGGTTTTCCAAGTAGGACAGCAACTGTTAAGGTTTCACCAGTATGCCCGGCTAAATATACAGCAATTGGTAATACAAAGGCAAACAGAACTACTCCAAAAACATCATCAAGGGCAATCATTGGACAAAGTAGTTGAGTTAATCTTCCTTTTGTATGATAGCTTCTGATACAAGCAACAATAGGTGCAGGTGTAGTTACTGTAGCTATTGCTCCTAGTATTAATGCATATGTCCAAGCATATTCGTCTACAAACAGTAATATTGCTCCTCCAACCAAGACAAAAGTTATAATAGCTTGGAATAAGGTTATAAATACAACCGCATTCCGGTTATATTTTAACATTTTAAAGTTCACTTCTAACCCTACGTTATAACCGATAAATCCTAATCCTAAAACCTTTAACGGCTTTAAATCTGCAATCATATCCGTATTAAACATGTTTAAACCGTTAGGTCCAAATATCATTCCAATAATAATATATCCTGTAACTCTAGGCAAATGGAAGAATTCAGCAACTTTACCACCAAGAATACCGATAGCTACAAGCAATGCAATATCAATAAACACATTGGAATGTAGATTATCAAAAATCCAAAATGAAGTAAGTAAATCAAAATGTATTATCATGCTGATTCCTCCTATGTATTTATACTGAATAAGAAAACTGAATAATTTAAATTATATATATGTGTATTATACTATAACGTCTTAAATTCAACCAATATTTTTTTGTATCTTTGAGCATTAATGTAATATTAAAAAAATTAATTAAAGACCTATTATAAATTATCGTTTAAAAATGGGGAATTTTTTTATTTTAGAGCGAATTCTAAGATTTTAATTGTGTCCTCTTTGTTCAGTTTAACAAAGCTACCTAATTGTCTTGTATTTTCCTTAGTTGTTTTATTTGCCATTAGATCAAAATGCTTATTATCAATATTAATATCATTTAGTCTTATTGGCATATCAATTTCTTGGTAAAATTCTTCTAATGCTTTAATTCCTTTAAGGGCTGTTTCTTCTAAATCATTATTGTTTATTTCTATACCAAAGATTTTGTTTGCGAATAATGCAAATCTATCTAAATCATGTTTATAAACATACTTCATCCAAGCTGGATAAACAATAGCAAGTCCTGCCCCATGAGCAATATCATAAAGAGCGCTTAATTCATGTTCAATACCATGTGATGCCCAATCTTCTTCTCTTCCTGTTCCGATAAGACCATTATGAGCCAAAGCTCCTGCCCACATAATTTCAGCACGAGCATCATAGTTATTATTATCTTTTAATACTAAAGGTGTGTTAGATATAACTGTTTGGATTATTCCTTCACATAAACGATTTGTAAGTTCTACATTCAATGTGTTTGTAAAATATCTTTCTATGACATGTCCAATCATATCCACTGCTCCACAAGCAGTTTGATAATTTGGTAATGTATAAGTGATTTCCGGGTTTAAAATCGAAAATTTAGGTCGCAAAGATATATCTCCATACCCTCTTTTTAGTTCTCCCTCTTCTTTAGTAATAACCGTTGCAGTACTACTTTCACTTCCTGCTGCAGGGATTGTTAACACTGTACCAACAGGTAATACATTTTTAGGTCTAATTCCTTTACTAAAGAAATCCCATACATCCCCATCATAATAAAAGCCTAAAGCAATAGCTTTCGCACTATCGATTACACTTCCACCACCAACAGCTAAAATAAAATCTACATTTTCTTCTTTGCATAGCTCAATTCCTTCTTTTACTAATCTGAGTCTAGGATTGGCTACAACACCACCAAGTTCAATATAATCAATATTACTTTCATTTAAACTATTAATGATTTTATTATACAAGCCATATTTCTTTATACTACCACTACCATAATGTAATAGTACCTTTTTCCCAAATCTTTTTGTTAGTTCTCCTACTTGTGTTTCAGTATCTTTTCCAAATATTATTTCTGTTTTATTATCATACACAAAATTTAACATAATAACCTCCTAATTGTTTGTCACCTACAATTATATCACATGCTTTGAATATCACTCTTCTTTTATACTTTATTAAAAAGTTCTTTATTTTTTAATTTATTCCTATATAATTAAATGTAATTTACAAGAAGGAGTTTTTATAATGGAATATTTCATAGTTTTTATCGTGCTGTATCTAATTGGTTCAATTAGTCCAGCAGTTATTACGGGAAAGCTTGTGAAGGGTATAGATATAAGAGATGTGAATACAAAAAATGCTGGAGCATCTAATGCCTTTGTAACTTTGGGATCAAAGTATGGGTTTATGGTTGGGATTATTGATATATTAAAGGGGTTACTTCCAATTATCGCTTTAAGATTTATTTTTGATGGCAATGATTTTTTATGGTTCGTTGGTGGACTTGGAATAATTATTGGCCATGTATATCCAGTTTATATGGGCTTCAGAGGTGGAAAAGGAACTTCAACTTTTGTTGGAATATTAATCGGTGGAGCACCGATTATTGGGTTAGTATTATTAGTCGTATTAATTGTTTCTACTTATTTAACTGATTACGTAGCTATTGGAACATTAATTTACATAATTTTGGCTCCGTTAACTTTATTTATATTTGATTATAATTGGATGTCAGTAATTATTGTAGTATTGTATTCTTCTTTATCATTTTATAAACACTCTCCTAACTTTATGAGAGTATTAAAAAAAGAAGAAAGTCATTTTCGAAGTGCATTTAAAAAAGAGTAATTAAAAACAGGAATACAAATTCCTGTTTTTTTATTGCTTATTTACCAATCAAGTAGTCTCTTATTTCCTTCTAAAGTTTTAATATTAGTGATATCTTGAGATATCTCTAATATTCCAAGATAATTGTTTGATTCATCTCTAATAGCAGCATAAGTAATATAAAGCATCACATCATTCATTGTTATCCAAAATTCCGCAAAGTCTTTTTTACCTTCTTTAAATGCATCAATTATCTCTTCAACTATTTTTACACTTTTCGGAGGATGACAATGTTTCACAAGTCTTCCTATTACTGAGGGGTTACGAGGAAAGTGTCTTTCTTTTCGGTTATTAAAATATTTCACTTTATTGTCTTTATCAACAAATGTTATATCTAAAGGTAAATACGAAAAAATCAAATCTATTTCTTTAAAACTTAGAGATCCCGTTTTTGTTTTAAATTCACCTTTAAAGACTGTTTTTTCTTCATCAATAAAATATGATTTATCTGGTTCAATATCTAATAAAGTATAT
>JAOZSP010000039.1:8910-10412 GCA_029939615.1 Candidatus Izemoplasma sp.
GACGCCGTATTAAGATTTGTTTTTAACTGATATTTTTTTGGAAATATCGTAATAAACGACCACTGCTTCCTCCGTCAGTTTCTTGTCGAATTCGGTTTGCCAAATGCCACCTTCTTGCAGCAGAACGGTCTGGTTCAATATCTAATAAAGTATATCCGTACTCAAAAGATTCAGTATACATTTCATTTAAAATGTCTTCTGATAGCACCATTTCGGCAACAGGCAATAAGATTAGTTGATCCTTAATGCTTAACCCAAGTACTAAATAATAATATTGTCCGATTAAGAAAAGAAATTCACCTTCATCAATTACCGGTTTCCTAAGTTCTTCTAATAATTCTTTTAATAATTTACGAGCATCATCGTGTAAAGACCAAATTATTTGCAATGGCATTGTAGAAGGTATTGTTTTTTCTAAATGCGGAAATAAAATGTTTTCTTTTTTAACAAATTTCTTCTCAAATTGTAAGCATTGTTCAAATCCTTTGTTCAATTCTTCTTTATTACTATTTATTAGTCCCTTTTTAAAATATTTCTTTAAACTGTTCAAATGTTTTTCCATCGCTGTGTTTTCTTCTAATAGCACATTAAAAAATATATGACTATAAGATGTTTTTTCAACCCTAGAGAGACCATGATAAAAAACATTAACAAACTTATCAGCATTCTCTTTTATTTCCTCTACTGAATAAACAGTTTCCTGCTTATACATATCAAGATAAAAAAGATCTAATGGTTTTATATCCTGAATATATGTTTCATATTTATTATAGATATCTCGTTTTTTAAATTTGTCTGTTTCCTTAATTAGTTCTTTCATAAAAAGATCTAATTGTTGTATTTTTGTTATATTAACTTTAAGTGTTTCCATAATATTATCCTTCCACAAATAGAATAGTAATATATATAGTATAATACATCTATAATATCATATCTTTTCTCTCGTAGTAAAGAAATCGCCTTTTTTAAAATAATCAATCTCGTTTATTATAATTATCGTTATCTTTGACTAAATCACTCTCCAATGTCATAATATAAGAAAAAAGGAGAAACCTATGAGTGTAATTCGCATGTCAAAAATAAAAGGTGAAATTAATAGTAAAGGCTTCTTAACCAAAACCCTAATTAGTCATAAAAATGCTGCAGTAAGAAACATATTACTTGATGTGGGAGACGTAATTCCACCCCACGCTGTTCCTGTTGACGTTTTCTTTTATGTTATTAAAGGTAAAGGAACTATCGTTATCGGAGAAGATGAAAATTTGGTAGATGAGGGTGATATTATAGTTTGTCCTCCTAATGTTTTTATGTCTGTTAAGGCAGATCAAGGTGTAAATTTTTCTTTCTTAAACATTAAAACACCAAGCTTGTAAAAACACTATTTAATAAACATTTAAAATTGATTATTAATTAAAAAAGTTCGGAACCTTTGTGGTTGCCGAACTTTTTATTAGATTTTTTCTTGAATCACTTTAATATTTTTATAGAAGTAATAGTGTTTA
>JAOZSP010000202.1 GCA_029939615.1 Candidatus Izemoplasma sp.
GTTACGAACTTATTATGAATCGCGTTACTCTAGGAGTAAGTGCGGCATTCATTGCTTTAAGTATCGTTGCAATAGCTATTTAAGAACACTTGTAAAGTGTTCTTTTTTTTCTAAAAAAATAACAAGGAGTTGATTATATGAAAACAGCAATTATTGATTTTCTTAAAAGTGAAAAAAATAAGAAAACAACCGTTGAAGAACTACGTACAGTTCTTCATGTTTCAACTAGTTCTGAAATCAAGAAATTGATGAAATCTTTAAATCAACTTATTGATGAAGCAATTATTATTGAAAATAACCATCGTGAAGTAACCTTAATTGAAAATACTAATTTCTTAGTAGGAACTCTTGATTTGAAAGAACGTGGATTCGGATTTGTATTACCAGAAGACCCAAGTAAGAATGACGTCTTTATTCCAAAGCAATATGTTTACGATGCAATGAATAGAGACCGTGTTTTAGTTCATACTTCTAAATTTGGTTATGGAGCTAAGCAAGAAGGCGAAATTAAGAAAGTATTAGAAAGAAAGTATACACATATAATAGGAACTATGACTTTCCGTAACGGAATGGGTTATATTATTAGCGATGATAAAACGATTAAGAATGACATCGTTGTAAAAAACAATAATGTAAATAGTGCTAAAAAATATGATAAAGTACGAGCGAGAATTATTAATTATTCTTTTAGAGGTAAAATTGAATGTGAAGTAACGGAAGTTTTAGGTAATAAAAACGATAAAGGCGTTGATGTTTTAAGTAAAATCTTAAAACATAATGTTGATCCTATTTTTAGTGATGAAGTATTAAAAGAAGCAAACAAATATACAGGAGTTACTAACGAAGATTTTAAAGGTAGAAAAGATTTAACTAATGATAGAATTATTACAATTGATGGTGATGACTCTAAAGATTTTGATGACGCTGTTATTGTAACCAAGTTAGAAAATGGAAACTACAAATTAGGTGTTTCTATTGCTGATGTTAGTCATTATGTAACTGAAGGTAGTATTTTAGATAAAGAAGCTTATGAAAGAGGAACAAGCATTTATATGCCTGGTACAGTTATTCCAATGCTACCAGTAAACTTAAGTAATAATATTTGTAGTTTAGTTCCAGGTGAAGAACGTTTAACGATTACTTGTGAAATGGAAATTAGTTCTAAAGGGAAAATGATAAAATATGATATTTTCCCAAGTGTAATTAAATCATATAAAAGAATGACATATTCTAAAATTAACAAAATATTTATGGGTGACGTTGCATTGTCTGACGAGTATGTTGATTTAATAGAAATGTTTTACGATATGAGAAACTTAGCAAAAGTACTAAAGAAAAAAAGAGAAGAATATGGGAGTATCAACTTTGAAACTGATGAAGCGTATATTACTTTAGATGACAATGGAAAAGCAGTTGATATTCAATTGCGTGACCGTGGTGTTAGTGAAAGTATTATTGAAGAGTTTATGTTAAAGGCTAACCAGGTTGTTGCTGAACACGTTTTCTGGCTTAATCTACCATTTATATATCGTATCCATGAAAAACCGACCGAAGAGAAACTAAATAGATTGATAAAGATGTCGAATGCCTTAGGATATAAAGTTAAAGGTAAAAGTGAGATAAGTAATTTTGAGCTACAAAAATTACTAGAATTAGTTCATGGTACAGAAGCAGAAAAAGGAATTAATTTATTAATGTTAAGAAGTATGCAAAAGGCTATTTATAGTGAATTGAACTTAGGTCATTACGGATTAAGTTTTAAATATTATACTCATTTTACAAGTCCAATTAGAAGATATCCTGATTTAATTGTGCATCGTTTATTACGAGAGTATTTGTTTAATAATAATCAATCAACTAAAATTATTGACTACTATATGACTAATATGAAGATAATTGCTGCTAAAGCAAGTGAAACAGAACGTCGTGCTGTTATTCTTGAAAGAGAAGTTGTTGATATGAAAAAAGCAGAGTATATTACAAAATACATTAATAAACAGTTTGATGGTATAATAAGTAGTGTTACTAGTTTCGGATTATATGTTACTCTTCCTAATACAGTAGAAGGTTTAGTTCATATAACAGCGTTAGATGATGATTACTATCACTATGATGAAAGTTTAATGTTGTTAGTTGGTGAAAGAAGAAAGAAAATTTACCGTGTTGGTGATAAAGTAAGAGTTCAAGTAATGTCTACTAACATTACTGATGGGGAAGTTGATTTTAAAATTGTTAAATAAAAAGGTGATTTTTTATGAAAGTAATTGCGAGAAATAAAAAAGCATCCTTCAATTACTATTTACTTGACACTTTTGAAGCTGGTATCGTTTTACACGGTACTGAAATTAAAAGTGTAAGAGCAAATAAAGTAAATATTGGAGATGCATATTGTACTGTTAGAAACAATGAAATGTTTATTGTGAATTTACATATTGCAAAATATGATCACGGTAACGTTTTTAATCATAATGAAACAAGAAGTCGTAAATTATTACTTCATAAAAAACAAATTATCAAAATTAATAATAAAGTAATGCAAGATAGTTTAACGATTGTACCTACTAAGGTATATATTGAAAAAGGACTTTGTAAAGTAGAGATAGCTCTTGGTAAAGGTAAGAAGAACTATGATAAACGTCAAAGCCTAAAAGCAAAAGATGCCAAAAGAAATCTTGAAAAAAATATTAAAGAGCGTTATTAATGAATTTACTTTATTTTAATTATATATTAT
>JAOZSP010000040.1 GCA_029939615.1 Candidatus Izemoplasma sp.
TTGTTATCTTGATTGTAGGGTTTGCGATCTTTGTGGTATCTATTGTCTCTATTTCTAGTATCTCTGTTATAAGGTTTACGTTCAGGTTGTGGTGGCGTAGGAGTTTCAATAACTTCTCCACCAGCAGCAATGA
This sequence comes from Candidatus Izemoplasma sp., assembly GCA_029939615.1. Taxonomy (GTDB): domain Bacteria; phylum Bacillota_I; class Bacilli_A; order Izemoplasmatales; family Izemoplasmataceae; genus Xianfuyuplasma. Next base: position 134 of record JAOZSP010000040.1, read on the forward strand.
TAAATGCATTTGCTAATTTACCAACAATTAATCTTACTGCTCTAATTGCATCGTCATTACCAGGGATAATAACGTCTACAAAGTCAGGATCACAGTTAGTATCAACAATTCCAAATACTGGAATTCCTAATTTTCTAGCTTCTAACACTGCATTTTTTTCTTGCATAGGATCCACTACAAATACCGCTTGTGGCAAAGTTCTCATATCTTTAATACCACTTAAGAATTTTTCTAGTTTTTCCATTTCCTTACGTTTACCAATAACTTCTTTTTTAGTTAATTTGTCAAAAGTTCCATCTTGTTCCATTCTACTTAAATCATGTAACTTACGAATACTTCTACGAATTGTTTTAAAGTTAGTTAATGTTCCACCTAACCATCTTTGAGATACATAGAATTGCCCTGTACGAATTGCTTCTTCTTTTACAACGTCACGAGCTTGTTTTTTTGTTCCAACAAATAAAATCTTTCCACCATTTTTTGCAATTTCCAATAACTTTTGATAAGCTTCCTCGACTAGAACTACAGTTTTTTGTAAGTCGATAATATGGATTCCACCACGACTAGTATAAATATACTTGTCCATTTTAGGATTCCAACGGCGTGTTTGATGTCCGAAATGAACTCCAGCTTCTAAAAGCTGTTTCATTGAGATTACACCCATTTTGATTCCTCCTTCTGATTTATGCCTCCACTACCTTCTACATATGTTACTACATCTCTTTGATGCTCAAAGCAACATACTCCGGTGTGTGTGTATTTTACGGCTTTTATATTTTATCAAATAAACACTTTAAATTCAAGTATTTTTTCAACATTATTATTATATAGACAAAAAGAAATCCAAGCAACAAAATTACTTGGATTATTTATATGCTTTTTTAATAACTATTGCTTGAGTGTTTAAAACTGTGTTTAATACTTTATTAAGCGGCTTAAACATCCACACAACAGTCACAAATCCTGTTGTTGCCATAATTACTTCAAAAATAATATCAGCTTTTAGATAAATGTAAAAATTATTGATTCCTGTTTGAATCATATTGAAAGGAATAAAACTCCATCCATAAACAAATCCAAATATTATAGCAAACAGTCCTAAATGTATCTCATTATTAGTCTTACGTAATATTGTGTGATAAGCTACTGGAATCAAACTCCAAGCAAACAACATTGGAATCATATAAAACAGATTAAACCCACCCATATACATATTATCTAGTAGAACATATCCAATAATGTAAATGATACTTTCTTTAAATGTGAAGACACTTGTAAAGACAATAACTAATAAAACAGTAAACTGAATGTTAGGTAAGAACAAAAGCATTTGTTCTTGAACAAACGTAATACTGATTGCGACTGCAATCATTAAAAGTTTCCTTGTTTCCATCAATTATCATCTCCTACTTCTTTATATTCAAAACGGTAAACATCACCATCGTGTAATGCAATATTATCAATTCCAAAAGTACTATAGTCACCATTTATATAAATCGCGATATACGTATTGTCCCAGTCTGTTTCAATATCATCAATTTTTAAAATAATTCGACCTGTTATTCCTGATATTTCTGCACATTCACTTGTTAAATTATAATTTGAGTCTGCACATCCTATATTGTAATTATCATCTAATATATCAAACAAAGCATCTTCTTCTATAAATAGGTATTGCTCATTACTAACTGTGTCACCAATTTGATCAACTACAATGATTGTAATTTCACCATCATAATCATTAGAATTAAAATAATCTGAAACGAAAAAACTAGCAATAGCTGCTAAAATAACAATAAATGTAATAACCAGTTTTTTCATTATAAATCTCCTTATTATTCGTTAAAATCAAATGGGTTTACAGCTGTATATGTATTACTATAAGTATAATAAACTGCCAAAGCTAAAAATGCTTGTGGTGTACTAAATGCGGCATCGTCTGCAACATCATCAGTAAGATCCCAATCAAATATTCCTGTTTCAGTTTGGAACTCTGTTAATCTTGATACTAAATCACCATTTATTTTTGTGTAATCTGCACTTGTTGGATCAATCCCGTTAGCTACTAATCCTAGTATTACTTGTGAAATACTAGCTGCATTTTCACTAGTTCCCCAACCAAAATCAATTGTCATTATTCCCCCTGATTCTAATTGATCATCTTTAATCCATGTAGCATAATCAGTAATTAAAGTAGCAACACCAGTTTCTGTTGTGTAATTACTTAAAGCAACTAAACTAATTCCACCTGAATCCAGTCCTAAACTTTCAGGAGTATTAGTGTTTAAATCACTTAAAGCTGCACTTACAAAACTTGTGTAGTCTTCACTATGACTATTTGCATCTAATCCAAGTAACCCGTAAGCAGTTATTCCATATCCACCAACAGCTACTATATTATTTAGAGCTGTATAATATGACGTAGCATCTAAATTTGCTGCTTCTAAAATCATAATAATCTTAAAGTACTCAGTTATACTTGAAGGTGTTAATCCTGAAATATAAGTAGTGATAGTTTCATCACTAATATATTCTTCAAGTTTACCTAATACTGATAACCCTAATACGATACTATAATCAATATATGTTTCACTTAAATAATTATCAACTTGTTCATCTAGAAACAAATTAATTGCATTAAACACTGCTTGTTCAGTAGTGTCATACCAACTTATTTCAAAACCAAAAACATCACCGTTAGTATATGTAGCTTGTTCTACACCAACCATTGACATTGCTCCGTTTTTATAAAAAGCAATGAAAGATCCGTTTATTGGATTTAATTCTTCAAGTGAGTAGATATATTTCCCATATTCACTTTCTGTAAATCCAACTTCAAAGTTGTCGTCTAGTAAATCAAATAATGTGCCTTCAAAATCATCGTCATACCCAATAGTACTATTAATATTATTTCCAAAGATATCAGTAAATGTAAAAGTAATAACATTATCAAATAGTAATTCCTGTAAATCCTGTAATTGTGTTTCTAGATCTGTTATGTCATCTTCTAAAGAATTATTATCTTCTTGTAAACTACTGATTTGCGTTTCTAAATCTAAAACTTGTGCTTCTAAATCCGCTATTTCGCTTTCGCTTTCGCATCCTGTTAGTCCTATAATTAAGACTAACAATGTTAAAATAGAGAATAGTTTTTTCATGTGTGTTTCCTCCTCGTATAGTATAAAAATACAAAAAAACCATCCTCCTGGATGATTTACGTTCAAAATACTAACTAAAAATAATAGCCGTATAGACGTTTCTACTCATAACCCAGGAGTATATACATATTTAGATTATAGGTAGGTCTACCGGCTTAATTTCTTCCTACTTTGCACCTTCCCGCTAAAGAGCAGTGGTATGTTGCATTTCGTCCGTATTACGGTTGCTGGGACAGCTTGAGATTCACACTCAATTCCCTGTTATGTCTTCAAAAAGACACCTAACATCTATCTTAATTTTAATCACTTGACCACTCAATGTCAATACATTTAAATAATTATTTCCCAGTACTTCCGAATCCACCATTTCTCAATGACTTTACTTCTTCTTCAAGAGGACTAGTCAAATACTTTTCAAAAATTCCTTGTGCTACTCTTTCTCCTTTTTTCAAAACAACTTTTTCAGTTCCAAAATTATATAATGTAATACCAATAACCCCATCATTATCAGGGTTATTATAATAATCAGAATCTACAATTCCAACGTTATTCGCAAGTGTCAAATGGTGTCTTCTTGATAAACTACTTCTCGCATAAATCTTTAAGACTTCATCTTCTTGCATAAAAGCTTTTATTCCTGTAACTCCAGTTTTAATCTCACCAGGCAAAATCACTAATTCCTCTACAAGTGAAATATCATATCCAGCACTAAATTTAGTGCTTCTCTTTGGCAAAGGAAACTCTAAAGTAGTAAATCCTTTTGCTTTCTCAAATCCTCTCACGGTGTCATCTCCTTCAGTAATTTAAGGATATAAAGTTCTCTTTCCGTCCATGGAAATTCGTTATTTGTTTCAATTTTATATTCGTTCACTTTGATTGCTTCTTCAAGTGTAGCCCATTTAGGTAAAAACTTAAGTGCGATTTCCGATTCACTTAATTTCATACCTATATATTCTTCCTCGATTTCACAAAAATAGTAATAACTTCTTTGATAAAAATACTTAGAATCATCATAAATATCATTGTATATTTGGTCAGTATATCCTAATCCTTCATTCACACTTTTGATTTTATGACCAACCTCTTCTAATACTTCTCTTTTTAATGCAATATCTCTTGACTCATCTTTTTCGATTCCGCCACCCGGAAATTTGTACTCCTTTGAAGTCTCTGAGAAAATCATTAATACTTTAGACCCTTTCATAATAATTGCTCTAACAGCATTACGATATATTATTGGTTGTGCACCCAATTTAGATCTTCGATTATCAAATATTTTCAAAAGTTTCATTTACCTATCACCACAATCATGGTTGTACAAGAATCAAACCCATGTATTTTTATATATCTTTTTATAGCATTCGCCTTTTTCTTAATATCTTTTTTCTTTAAAGGATCAAGAACTCGATTCGCAACTCTATCAAGAGTTTTCATTAGCCATTTGATTTCATCATCTGTATTACCTTCGCGTCGTTCATATTCTAGTTTCCATGAATCTATTATCTCTAAAGAACTATTTTCACTCAAAATTTTAATAATTTTATTCTCTGAATACGTATCATTATGAACATCACCAAGTATCCGATCAACTTCAGCCGCGAAATGATGTACCTTAAGATGACTAATCTGCTTTTCATCTAGATCATTATTTATCATTTCTGAAATTAAAATAATACCTCCCTTAGCAAGTACTCTTTCCATTTCTGACAAAGTTCCCTTAATATCGCTTAGGTGATGAAGACTATTTGAAAGACAAACAACATCAAAATACCCATCAGGAAAAGTCATTTCAAGAGCATTCATAAGTTTAAATGACACTTTATCATCTTCTAAAAAATTCTTGCCTGCGCTAGCAACAGCAATTTCAAGAGAATCAATTCCTACTATCTCTTCGTAGTCAGAATATAGTGATTTAATTAAGCCAATAAAATTACCCGCACCTGTTCCAATATCTAATATTTTAAGATTTTTTCTCTTATTTAGTAATTTTGATAACTTCTCCATTAAATCACTCCAAGTCATATCATATATATGTATTATAGCACAGTCAATAAACTATTTTATAAATCATTTAAAAAAACAGGATAAAATTATCCTGTTTTATGTTACCCAATAGCGAATTTTAATATAGCACTAACCGCAACTTTACCATTTACAGTTGCATTAGCAGTTCCAAACCCAATTGGTCCTTTTTGTTTAGTTATTTCAACGTTTAATTCTAAAGTATCACCTGGAACGACTTTTTGCTTAAATTTACATTTATCAATCCCTGCGAAATAAGCTATCTTACCTTTGTTTTCCTCTAAAGCTAAAATAATAATAGCTCCTGTTTGTGCCAAAGCTTCGACCATTAATACACCAGGCATAACATGTTGCCCTGGAAAATGTCCCATAAACTGCATTTCATTAGCACTAACATTTTTTATTGCTTTACACGATTTTCCCGGAACTAATTCTACAACTTTATCAACCATTAGAAATGGATAACGATGTGGAATAATCTCCTGTATTTGATTACTATTTAATTCCATAATTTACCCCCTATATTTCTTAAATAAGATTGTTGCGTTATGTCCACCAAATCCTAGCGAGTTACTTATCGCAACGTTTACTTCTTTATTTATACCATTACCTAAAGTGTAATTCAAATCACATTCTTCATCTAAATTTTTAGTATTAATTGTTGGCGGAATAAAATTATCTCTCGTTGCTAATAACGAGAAGATCGCTTCAACTGCACCACTAGCACCAAGTAAGTGTCCTGTCATACTTTTCGTCGATGATATAGCTACTTCATAAGCGTACTCCTTAAAAGCTTTTTTAATTGCTAATGTTTCTGTTTTATCATTTAAAGGTGTACTAGTTCCATGAGCGTTAATATAATCAACATCAGTAACATTTATACCAGCATCTTTCAAAGCCATCTCCATACATTTTTTAGCTCCTAAAGCTTCTGGATCTGGTCCTGTTATATGATAAGCATCACAAGTAGCTCCATATCCAGCTATTTCAGCATATATAGTGGCACCACGTTTAATTGCGTGTTCATATTCTTCTAAAATTATTGTTCCTGCACCTTCACCCATAACAAATCCACTTCTATCTTTATCAAAAGGAACACTAGCACAAGATGGATCATTCGATTTATTCAACGCTTGCATGACATTGAATCCCCCAAGTCCTAAAGGAATCATACTAGCTTCACTCCCACCAGTAACGGCAATATCTAAATATCCATCCCGAATACTTCTAAAAGCATCTCCAATACTATTAGTAGCACTAGCACAAGCTGTAACAGCACTTATTACAATACCTTTTATTCCATACTCAATAGCAATTTGTCCTGCGGCTATATTAATAATAGCACTAGGGATAAAGAAAGGACTAACTCGATCATAACCTCTTTTTTGTGCTTTATCTTCTTCGTTAGCAATAGTTCCTAATCCACCAATTCCACTTCCATAATAAACACCAATTCTATCACGATTTTCATTATCTAAATCAAGTCTAGAATCAAGCATTGCTTCTTTAGTAGCAACTAACGCGAACTGTACAAAACGATCCATTCTTTTTAATTGTTTTCTTCCAAAAAATTCAACAAAATCAAAATCCTTAATTTCACCACCGATTTTAACGTTGTTCCCCTCAACATTTATTTCCTTAATAAAATCAATTCCGTTAACGCCATTCTTAGCATTTTCCCACATTGTAGTAACATCGTTACCTATTGGACTTATAGCTCCAAGTCCAGTAACAACAACACGTCTCTTCATTTTATTTTCCTCCCGCCATACTTAGATCTTTTTTACATTCAAATATTATTTGTTTAACAATATTATCAACATAATCCATCTTTTTAATTAAATGAGCTTTCGCACCAGTAAAAATCAATCCTTTATTATCACCATTAGAACTATTCCCTAGCTGTTCAGTAATACAATAAGGAATTCCAACTTTTTTACAAGTTTTTAAACAATTCACACAATAACTCACTTTAATATTATGATTTTCTAAAGTTTTCGTCAAATAATTTCTAACTGCTCTACCAGGTAACCCTGCAGGACTATCAACTCTAACAATATCTTCCTCTTTTGCATTAATAATCATTTCTTTGTATTCATCACTTGCGTCACACTCATGAGTTGCAATAAACCTTGTAGCTATTTGAACCCCGTCACTACCAACTTTAAGCATTTTTGCCATATCGTGTCCATCATGAATTCCACCAGCAGCAATAACAGGAATACTAATCCCGTATTTTTCTTCGAAAGGCTTAATAATCTCTTTTGTTGTTATAATTATACTTTCTAAATCTTCAATATTTCCTTTTTCAAAATCTTCTTTACTAAACCCTAAATGTCCTCCTGCTAAAGGACCTTCACAAACAATAAAAGCAGGCATATATTGATATCTTCGATCCCAACTTCTTAACATTATTTTTGCAGCTCGAGCACTTGAAATAATAAATGCTCCTTTAACGTTAGATCCTTTAAGATATTCTGGTAAATCTAAAGGTAATCCAGCACCACTTACAATAAAATCAATATCTTGTGTAGCTAAGAATGAAGCATATTTATCAAAATCATTAATTGCATGCATTAAGTTAACACCAAGTATACCTTTAGGACTAACTCTTCTAATTTCACTTATTTCTTCTTTTAAAGCTACTTTATTTGTTTCTAAAGGATTTTGTCTAAATCCCTTTTTTAGAAACCCCACTTGCGCAGCACTAATAGTTGCTACAATGCCACTATTCATACAAGCCTTAGCAAGTTTACTTAAACTTATTCTAATACCCATACCACCTTGGATAATTGGAAATCTAACTGTTTTCCCGTTAATTGTTAATGGTTTTAAATTCATTAGATCATTCCACCGTTAACACTTATTACTTGTCCTGTAATATAATTAGCTTTTTTACTAGCTAAGAAAAGACAAAGATTAGCAATATCTTCAGGTTTCCCAAATCTTTTAAGTGGTATTTGTGTCATATAGTTTTCCTTAACTTCTTGTGGTAAAACTTCTGTCATTTTAGTTTCAATAAAGCCAGGAGCAACAGCGTTAACAGTAACACCACGAGATCCTAGTTCTTTAGCTAAACTCTTAGTTAATCCAATAATTCCTGCTTTACTCGCAACATAGTTACTCTGTCCAGCGTTACCCATAATTCCTACAACACTACTAATATTAATAATTCTTCCGTAACGGTTTTTAGACATGTGACGAGCAACACTTTTACACATATTCCAAGTTCCCTTTAAATTAACATTAATAACACTATCAAAATCTTCTTCTTTCATACGAACTATTAAATTATCTCTTGTAATTCCACTATTATTAATTACTATATCTATTTTTCCAAATTCATTAGTTGTATCTTTAACAAGATTATTACAATCTTCTAATTTAGTTACATCACCATAAACAGCTTTTCCTTTACCACCAAAATTGTTTATATGTGCAACAACATCTTCTGCTGCTTCAGGATTTACAATATAATTAACAACAACATTAGCTTGGGCCATTCCAAACGCTAAAGCTATTTCTTTACCAATTCCTGTATTTCCACCAGTTATCACAACTGTACAATCTTTAAATTCCATATTATACCTCCAGTTTAGCAACGACTTTCTCTAATGATTTAACATCTTCAACGTTATAAATGTCTACTTGTCGACTTATCTTTTTGACAAAACTACAAAGTGTTTTCTTTGGTCCAATTTCAATAAACGTATCAACACCATCACCAATTAATTTTTCAATCATTTGATAAAACATAACACTTTCTGTTATTTGGTTTACCATTTCACTTTTTAAGTCGTTTTTATAATAATCACCAGTCGTATTTAACAATAAATTCTTTCCTGGTTCTTTAAAATCAATACTACTTATATATTCACTAAATTTATCACTTGCATAACTCATTAATTTTGTATGGAAAGGTCCACTAGTATTAAGTAAAATCGCTCTTTTTGCGCCTTGTTTCAACGCTTCACTATTCACTTCACTAACCGCTCCACTTTCACCACTAATAACTAATTGCCCATATGTATTATAGTTAGCTATTTTTACATAGCCTTCACAACTAGAAATAATATCTTCAAGTTTGTCAGGGTCCATTCCTAATATCGCACTCATTTTACCACTTGTTTTTTTACAAGCTTCGTCCATATATTTACCACGATATTTTAACAGTTTTAACCCTGTTTTAAAATCAAAACATCCAGCATCATACATCGCACCATATTCACCTAAAGAAAGTCCTATTGTATAATTTGAACAAATATTTTTTTGTTTAAGAACTTCTAAAATACTTACATACACTACAAACATTAATGGTTGTGTATAAAGCGTATCATTTAGTTTTTCTTCATTATTAAACATAATATCTTTAACATCATAGTTTAAGATACCACTTGCGACTTCAAATATATCTTTTACAACCTCGTAGTTATCATATAATTCATGACACATTCCTACGTACTGAGAACCTTGCCCAGAAAACATAAAAGCAGTTTTCACTAGATTTCTCCTTTATATGTTTTACTATTTAAATAAATATCTTCAATAATCGCTTTACAACTTCTAATTTTTTTAACTAACCCCGCGCTTTGTCCTGCCATAATACTACCGTTAACCATATCACCGTCATAAACAGCACGACTTAATGAACCTAATGTTAGTTTTTCCATTTCTTCTAAATCGATATTACGTTCTTTAGATAGTTCAATATATCTTCTTGACATTTTATTCTTAAGAACACGAACAGGAGCTCCTGTTCCTCTACCAGTTACAACAGTATCAGTATCTCTTGCTTTAACTATTTTTTTCTTATAATTTTCATGTACAGGACACTCATCACTAGCTAATAAAACAGTTCCAATTTGAACACCACTTGCTT
>JAOZSP010000203.1 GCA_029939615.1 Candidatus Izemoplasma sp.
ATTACTCATATACTTACACAATTCATTGTTTTAGTATATCCTAAATTAATGAATTTCAGACTTTTAAATTATGCTTGCAAGACATTTCCAATGTTTCCGATATTTGAATTAGTAATTTGGTTGATAATTAGTTCATTTGATAAAATGAGTGAATATGATTATGCATCTTTGGGAATTGATTTTGTGAATGCTAATATAGACTCTTATGAGACAACATTGACACATTCTGATATTATATCTATAGGCGAAGCACTTAACAGAGGAACAGGAGCTTACTTGATTTGGATTTTAACATCTCTAATTTTGATTCAGTATGTTTGGTATTACATTAAGTTTAATGCAATATTTGAATTAGAAGATTAGAAGAGGCAGAATTATTGCATTTTAGGTCTCCAACACCGTTATTACTATCTACAAAATAGAAGTCATTTACTGACTTCTATTTCTATGATAAAATAAAGTCATAAGGAGTTGATTTTATGAATTATGTATATGGAGCTATTTTTATATTTATTGGTTTATATTTTACAATAAGTGCCTTTATGAAAAGCGAATTCATTGTTTACAGGATTCTTATTGCTAGATCAAAACTACTTTGGAAAGACAATGTTCATCATTTCTATAAAGTGGTAGGAATGATATTAGTAGTTGTTGGATTCTTATTTATTTTTGATGTTTTTTAATATATTACAGGTCTTTAACTCAACTAGATATAAAGGAAGTCATTTACTGACTTCCTTTATTGTGCTAAAATGCTTGAAGAAGGAGATGATTAAAATTATTTTAATTGAAAGACTAAAGAGATTGATAAATAGTAAGGTTCAAGTAGTAACAAATAGTCATCATGTGGGTTTTACTATTCACAAAGGTGTATTAAATGTAGTTGCTGAGGATTATATAGAACTTGATGCTGGAGGGAAAACTATTCTGATTCCTCTAAGTGAAATTTCAAGCATAACAATAAAATAAGAGCTAATATTAATTGTGTCTAGAATCATTGATACAGTTGATAATTAGTTTCTTTTTTTAAATATATTAGTTCGAATAGCTAAATAATGTAAATGTCATAACCTTGTCACATCTGTGTGGATTGTTTGTCACAAGTAATAGATACAATAGAGTCATAAAAGAAAGAGAAGGGATGATTCTAATGAAAAAATATCTAGTACTAATATTAACAATAGCTATATTTACACTAACAGGATGTGGCTCAAATGAGGATGCATATCTTTATGATGGTGATGCATATAATGATGTTGCCTTAGAAGGAGCTTCAGGAACTCCAAATCATGATTTTGATGTTAATGCTAACGGAGGAGAAGTTTTAAACTCTCCTGATATTCCTGTTTTAGCAAATCGTAAAATTATTTATACCGCTAATATGTCACTAATCACTTTGGAACCAGAAACAGTTTATAACAATGTTATTGATGATTTATCAACATATTCAGCGTATATTGAAGCAGAAAATATAACTAGCACAAGATACATAATAACTATTCGTGTTTTATCAGAAAATTTAATGGATTTTGTTGATTCGATAAAACTAGAAGGAGATGTATTAAATTATAGTAAAACATCAGAAGATATTACAAACGCTTATTCTACTTACGAAGCAAGATTAACCGCTTTACAAGCAGAACACGCTAGAGTACTTGAATTTATAGAAGTAGCAGAGACTTTAGATGATTTACTAACCTTAGAAACAAAACGTGTACAATTAGAAACAGAATTAAATCAAATAGGTCTTCAACTAGCAACATATGATTCTTTAGTTGATTATTCAACAATTAACCTAACAATCATAAAAGTAGAAGATATTTCTGATATTTTAGAAAGAACTAGTAATCCTAATGTATATGTTAATGAAACTGGAACTGATTACTTAATAGTAGAAGTTCATAATAACTCAGAAGAATCAGCTACATTATACTTAAATGTAAAACAAAATGGTGAATTAATAAGAGAATATGAAGAAGAAGCATACGGTGGAGGATCTTATAAATTTGAAGTAATAGATCTTGATAGTAATGAAGAGTATGTATTTGAAGCGTTTAGTTTAGAAAACAATCACACAGTATCATTAATATCAACAAGATCTGCAATAACAGAAAGCACATTCGCAACACGAGTAGGTTCAACATTCACAAACTCTGTTGATTCATTAGTATCAGTCTTCCAATTCTTTGGAATAGTTATCACTGCTTTATTACCATATGGAATTGTTGCTGGAATATTATATTATCCAACTCGAGTACTATATATTAAAGTATTAAAACCTAGAAGATTAATAAAAAAAGAACTATTAATAAAAAGAATCGAAGCAAGAACAAACGCAAACAACAATAACCCAACAAAAGCCTAAATTTTTAGGCTTTTTTATTGAAAAAATAAGATAATAATGCTGATGCATAGTTTACCAAAATTGTTTATGGTATAATCTTTTTGAGGTGATTTTTTGAAAATAATCGCAATAGGTGGCGTAGCTGCTTCAATGAGTGCAGTAAGTAAATTACGTAGACTAAATAAAGACGCAGAAATAGTCGTATATGAAAAAGGAGAAGTACTTAGTTATGGGGCATGTGGTATGCCTTACTATATAAGTGATGAAATAAAAGATCCTAAAAGACTAATAGCTAGAACAAAAGAACAATTCCTAAAGTTAGGAATTATAGTTCATACTAATCACGAAG
>JAOZSP010000204.1 GCA_029939615.1 Candidatus Izemoplasma sp.
AGCAAGCAAAAGCAATCATTATGGCTGCTATTGCTGTTGCTAAAGAAGGAAAAGTAGTTAAACCTGAAATAATGGTACCACTTATTTCTACTGTTGCTGAATTAGTTTACTTGAAAAAATATATTAAAGAAACTGCAGATGCATTAATCGCTGAAGCAGGAATCAAATTAGATTATAAAATAGGAACAATGGTTGAAACTCCACGTGCTGCTTTAGTTGGTGGACAAGTTGGTGTTGAAGCTGAATTTATTTCTTACGGTACAAATGACTTAACTCAAATGACATTTGGATTTAGCCGTGACGATGCTGGTAAATTCTTAAAAGAATATACTGCTAAAAACATTTTACCATCAGATCCATTTGCTGCTGTAGATCAAGAAGGTGTTGGACAATTAGTTGAATTGTGTACTAAAAACGCAAAAGCAACTAATCCAAATATCATCGTTGGTGTATGTGGTGAGCACGGTGGTGAACCTAGTTCAATCGACTTCTTCCATAGAGCTGGATTAGACTATGTATCATGTTCTCCATTCAGAATTCCAGTAGCTATAGTTGCTGCTGCACAAGCTGAATTAAGAAACAGAAAATAATAATACTAAAAGCACTGAAAAATCAGTGCTTTTTTTGTTATAATAAAACTAGGTGGTTAACATGTGGGAAGAACTAATTAAAGAAGAAATAGAAAAACCTTATTATAAAAAAATGAATGAGTACTTAACAAAAGAGTATAAGCAAAAAGAATGTTTCCCAAAAGAGAAATATGTTTTTGCTGCTTTTAAATATACGCCATTTGAAAAAGTAAAAGTTGTTGTTATAGGCCAAGATCCATATCATAACGAGGGACAAGCAATGGGACTTGCTTTTAGTGTTAATAGAGGAATGAAAATTCCCCCTTCTTTATTAAATATTTATAAAGAACTAAGAAATGATTTAGGATATGAAATTCCTAATCATGGTGATCTTCGTAAATGGGCAGATGAAGGAGTATTGCTATTAAATACAATTTTAACTGTAGAAGCACACACACCTTTAAGTCATAAAGGCATAGGATGGGAACGTTTTACTAATCGAATGATTACTTCGCTTGATGAAGATAATCGTCCTAAAGTATTTGTCTTATGGGGGAATAATGCAATTAAAAAGAAAGAATTATTAAAAAATAGTAATCATCTAATTATTACTTCAAGTCATCCTTCACCTTTAAGTGCAAGACACTCATTTTTTGGAAGCCGTGTATTTTCAAGAATTAATGATTACTTATTAAGAAACAACATCGAACCAATCAATTTCAATGTAAATGAAGGATAACACTTGATTTTCAAGTAATATGAATGTAAAATAAGTTTTGTCAGAGTAGTTATTTCGCGTTAAGTGTTATACCATGGGAAGTCGGGTATAGACGAACACATAATGTGGCGGTGAAATAATGCGTCCGCTGAGAAATATGTTTTTTCTTGTGGACCTCTATATAAAATATAGGAGGTTTTTTATTATGCAAAAGAATTCTTTAGCACTTTCAACAAAACAACTTACAAAAATTTCAATATTAATTGCAATGGCAGTAGTATTAAAAAGTTTTTTATCTTTAGAAACAGGATCTTTTAGACTTACTTTTTATGATATTCCAATGATGACTATTGGGATAATGTTTGGACCAATTATCGGAGGAGCATCAGGTATAATAGTTGATTTCTTCCATATGATGTTTAGTCCTTGGGCTTTTACTTTTAACGTATTCACTTTATCAAATATGACTTGGGCTGTTGTTGCTGGAATATTCTTATTTAATAAGAAATTCACCAGAAATAGAGTTATATTAACAGTGCTTATAGCTAGTGTACTAGCTTTCTCATTTAACACAATTGGTATTGTTCAATATGAAGGTATGGGTAAAATGCTAGGTACTTTACCGTTTCGTCTTGGTGTTTTCTTTATAAAACTACCAATTCAAGTCATGATGTTAGAAATTATTTATAATCGCGTTCTTATATTCGAACTAAAATTAATAGGCCAAAGATAACCTTAATTTAAGGTTATTTTTTTTACAAAAAAAACGGTGGAAAATCCACCGTTATAATTCAATTATCTTTACTTCTCCCGCACCCAAATGGATATCTAGAGTATCGTTATCTATAAACTGTGAGAAAATTCGAGGAGCTTCATTTGTACTAAATAATAACTGTCCTTGCATCTTTTTATTATTTGATTCTTTTCGCAAATTCATTATATTTACTTTTAGGTATTGTTCATTGTATGGATCACCGTTACCTAAAATCATTAAGATATTTTTTTTATTTGCCTTATTTTTTTTGAAGTATGAAAAGCCAATAAAAGTAGTAGAATCTTCATTAGCATATAAGGGAATATATGCTTTTTCATTTGTTATTTGTTTTAAGTATTTCTTTCTTATAGGTTTAATATAATCTAAGATATCTGGTAATTCCCATCTTCTTTCATTAGTGTAATGAAATTGATATAAATCAAATAATGCAAGTTTACCATAGTATGGATCATTTTTATCTAACATGTATAATTCATTATCTCTTGCGTCTAATCCGGTATTCATTGGTTGTGTTTCAAATACTTCTTGACCACTATTGATAAATGGGACTGCGTTTGGCATGAACATATTTAATACAGTAAGAGTTTTAGCTAAAGTATGTCCACCCTCACGAGCAGCTAAACGGGGCGT
>JAOZSP010000041.1:0-2823 GCA_029939615.1 Candidatus Izemoplasma sp.
ATACCTAAAAGAATTTGTGGACTACTAAGTAAATCTGAAATAAATTGAATAAAATTGCTCATAATTTTTTCCTCTCTCTAATAGAATTTTTATGTTTAAAGAATGCCCTTTGTTGTTAAATACTCAACTAATTTTTCTTTAAGTTCATTCTTATCCATAATATTTTGAAGTGGCATAGTATCTCCAAATCTTTTGCAGTTATCGTATAAATCTGAACCACAAATAATTAAATCAGCAACACCAGGCCAAGCACTTCCTAAGTCAGTATGTTCCACTTCTAAGTCTAATCCTAAGTCTTTTAATATTGTCTTTACATTCATTTCTACTAAGAAACTACTTCCAAGACCACTACCACATATACATACAATTTTTCTCATTATTTTACTCCTTTTTATTTAGAATGTTTTTTAACCAAATTCAATATTACTTTTGAATCTTTAACATTTAATAATATATCTAAATCATTCATAAGCAATCCTGATAATTGTTGTAAAGCTAGTAAATGTTTTTCATTGTCAGGTGCTGCCAAAGTAACAACAATTCTTACAGGTCTATCTTTTTTATCACTAAAGAATACTGGTTCATCAAGAATTAGCAATGTCATCCCTAGTTCATTTGCACCATCTTCTGGTCTTGCATGTGATATTGCAATATTCGGTGCAATAACAATGTAAGGTCCTAATTCATTAACATTAGAAATTATTTTTTCTAAGTATCTTTTTTCAATTACTTTTTCAGTTAATAATGGTTCAGCACTTAAGTATACTGCGTCTTGCCATGTGTCTACACTATTCCTAAATATTATTTTATTTTCCTTTATTAGTTCGTTCAGCATATGTTTACGCTTCCCTTCATCTTGAATAACCATTCTTTTTGTACTACTTACACGATTTAGAATTATTTTTCTAACTTCATCTATTTTATCATGTGGAAGGTAATCAATAATATCATTTACAATTCTATTACTTAAATCAAATTCAACATTATTGGGATTTGCTAATCCCATAAATGATAAAATATTTGTTTTGTCTAAATCAGTTAAAATCGGATGAACTTGAAGTGTTTTATGTTTTATACTTTTATCAATAATTTCCACTGTTGAAATAATATAATCCACTTCATCTTTGAAGTCGGATACTTCATCAAGTCTTACTGCATCAATAATTTCTAAGTTACCAATTAAATAATCAAGTTCTTTTCTTAATAGTTTACTAGTAGCGATACCATTCAAACATACTAGTAAGACTTTTACTTTTATGATTTCTCTTTTTTCTCTTTTAAGGTATCCTCCAAAATGCATTGCAATAAAAGTAATATCATCATCACCTATTGGGTAACCAATGATTTTTTCTAATTTATTACAGATATCTCTAGTTACATTTGTAACTTGAGGGAACCCTTTTATTATTTGCTCTTTCAATTCATTTTGATAAACTATACCATATTTAAACCTAAACATTGCTTGTTTCATATGCGTATATAAACTATTAAATAAATCTTCATCATCATCAAAATATATCAATGTAATTTTCGAAAACTCACTTATTAAGAATCTTACAATTTCTTTAATATACTCATTTTCATCCAGTTCATATTCTGGGCTTATTTGAATCCTTAATCCTAACAAATGGAGTGTTAAGTAATAATGATCTTCTTTACTTAAATAAGTCCCAACTACTTTATTACAGGCTTCGAATTCTGCGGTTTCACCAATTAGTTTTTTATCTTCTTCTGCCAGTTCAATTGGTTCAAGTTCATTTATTTTTACAATAGCTAAAAGTACTGATAAGAATGTTAATGTTGAGTTCACATATTTAATGCTTAATTCTTTTTCAAGTATTACAAGAATATCAAAGATTTTATTTACTACTTCATCAGTATATAAATCAAATGATTTTATTTTAATTAGATACTCATATGTTGATATAAGATTTAAGATAACCGATCGTTTCCTGATTTGTAATCCTTCAATAATATATCCTTTGTTACTATCATATTCTAAAGCTAAGTTATATACACTTAGTATCTTTCTCATTTCTTTTATATCATTTATTACTGTATTCCTACTTATCCCAAATAAATCTTCAAAATAAGAAATACTCTTAAAATCTTTTTTACAAAGTAAAAGAAGAATCTCTAATACATTTCTTTCAGAGTTTGTACATATATATACTTCTCCTAAAGTATTTGAAACTGTTTCTCGTAATTTGTCCTTTACTGCAGAATTAATCAAAATTCCAACTTGACGCTTATTTTCAAGTTTTTGTAGTCCTTGAGATGTTAAGAAATTATTTATTTTGGAAATACTGTAATAAGCACTTCTCTTTGATACACCTAATAACTTTGAAATATCTGTAATATTCAAAGTATAATCAGAGGATATCAATAAATTCAAAAGGTAATTATCTTTATAATCTAACAATTGAAACACCTCACTAACTAAATTGTATTTTATTAATATATTAAAGGAAAGACCAAATACTTGCACAACATTTTAAATAAAGTGCGCTTTCAGAAAAGGCTTACATTAATAATTATGAAACAAAACACTAATAATGGCACATAAATAGTCAATTAATCACATTTTACATTGAGTACAATTCTTTTCATATTTCTTTTAAAATCAACTGACAATTTATTGTAAAGATATTCGACAGATGAATGTCGGCTCATTTGTTACGGCTGTTTTAAGCGGAAATTATAATTTCATAAATCACTTCCTTTCAATTTCATTGTACCATATTATATATACAATGAATTACGTATGTACCAAAAAATCATCATATAAAAAACCCTAATTATTTAGGGCTCCTACAATAAACT
>JAOZSP010000041.1:2833-10167 GCA_029939615.1 Candidatus Izemoplasma sp.
AAACTTCATTTTCAAATGTTTTTACCATATTGTAAAAAGTTTGAAACTGCTATATATTTTTTAATAACGGCTCTTCAATTATTTTTCTTACCTTCATAGATAATTCAAATGATGACAATTTACTAAACTCATTAAATGGAATTGCTTTATGAATTATAAGTGTAATTCTTTTCGTAAAAGGCCATTTTACTTCCTTATAATTTTTGGGTTTTAAAATTGTCATTGGAACAAGAGGAGCTTTACTTTTTAAAGCCACTTTAAATGATCCAGGTTTAAAATCAATCATTTGGCCAATTGTCTCAGTTCTTGTGCCTTCAGGAAATATAACCATTGTTAATCCGTTTTTGATATTTTTAATAACTTTGATAATTGATTCGGCACCTTTCCTAACATTTTCTCTGTCAATAGTTACACACCCTAATGTTGGTGTCCATTTACCTACTGCAATTATGTCTCTAACAGCTTTTTTTTGTAAAAAGGCAACTGGATATTTATTCAATTTATACATTAAGACAGGTATGTCTAGCATAGATGTATGATTTGCATATATTGAAAATCCTGGGTTTTCAGGGAGATTTTCCTTACCAATAACTTCAGTTCTTATGTTTGTAAAAAATAGTGGAACCGTCATTATTTGTTTTGCAATGAAGTGTTTCAATTTTGAGTTTTGGGGTTTTCTTTTAGCAATCAATACGTAAAACACATCAATATACAAATAGAACACAATAAGCGTAATCAAAGTACCTGATAGTATACTTAAAATTATTACTAATGGACTATTAATAGTAGCATCTACTCTATAATCAAATAGATAAACCCCTAATATTGATACTGTTATATTTACGATTAGCAGGAATACGGCAAACATATTTCACCTTCTTTTAACTTTCTATGTATTATTTTTCTATTATACACTAAATATAGATGTTTAATTAGATTATTTCTTTTTTCGAAGTATTATCTCCAAAATTTCTTCTCTTAAAAGTATCCTTAATTTCATTAACTGATTTATAATCAAATAATTTCCTTAAAGTTATTTCCCATAAGTAAAGAGAAGCAATAGTATTATAAGGACTAAACATCTTTTCATATTCTTTAAACTCATTCTTTGTTAATTCATGATCTATTTCATATAGCCATTCTATTCCTCTTCTAATAGCTAGATCGCCATAACTAATGATATCTTTCCTAAATAAAGAAAAAGTTAAAAACATCTCTGCAGTCCAGTTACCTATTCCTTTTATCTTCTTAAGTTCTTTAATAACTTCTTCGTTGCTCATGTTTTCAAAGTCAAAGTTAATTTCCTTATGTTCAAAAGCATTAGCTATATTCTTTATATATAAAACTTTAGACTTAGATAATCCACATTTACGCATATCTTCATCATTTACCAACAATACATTTTCAACATTAATATCTCCCACTAAATTAACAACTCTATTCCATATAGTGGTCGCAGTTTTATAAGATATAACCTGGCAAACAACACTGTTAACTAACGCAGTAAAGAAGTCTGGTATATAACTACTATCAATATCACCTACAACATCAATCAACTTCCCAAAAGTCAAATCTTTACTAGATAAGTAATCTTTTTGCTCTTTTGTTATTTCAAATTTCTTATATATACTATTAGTCATAAGATTACCTCCAAGTTAAATTATATTTCCATTATAACACTAATTAATTACATAATCTGAAAAACATAATAAAGTTCCCTTGTATAATATAGTCAAGGGAACTCTTCAAAATAATAAGCTATTAGTAACCAAAAAGTGAACTGCACCTTCTCTTTTTCATAGTCCCTATGTTCAAGTTATTGGGTGCAGTTCACTCTTATAGTCTTTTTGGTCACTTCATCAAAATTGAAGTTGTCTTTCTTCTAAATTCCTTTAACAATTTTTTCAAAGTTATTCTTAAAAACATCTACTAACTTAGGATCAAATTGTGTTCCCGAATTCCTTATAATCTCAAACAACGCTTCTTCTTTTGAAATAATTTCACGATAGGTTCTTTCACTAATCATAGCATCAAATGCATCAGCAATAGATATTATTCTAGCTTTTATAGGAATTTCATCTGATTTAATTCCTCTTGGATATCCACTTCCATCAAATTTCTCATGATGATTTAATACAACATTTGATATTCCTCTCATATTAGAAGCAGAATTCAATATCCTAAATCCAATTTCTGAATGTGTTTTCATAATCTCATATTCTTCTAATGTTAATTTTCCTTCTTTTTTGAGAATTTTTTCTGAAATAATTATTTTCCCAATGTCATGTAGTAATCCTGCAGTCTTTACTTCTGAAACATCTTGTCGATTCATTCCATAAGCTTTAGCTAGTCTTTCACTTATATTCGAAACACTTCTTGAATGAATCTCCGATTTTTCATCTTTTTCATATAAAGTGCTTAAGATTGTTTCAATCGCTCCACTTCTCATAGAAGGAATTTCAATTAATTTTTGACGATACATCGAATCTTCGGCACTTCTAAATACTTCTTGAATATCCTCTTTGCCATCATATTTTATTTTATATCCAAACGATATTGATAATGAAATAGATTCAATTTTTATTTCTTTTGCTTTCTTATTAATATTGTTAATTATTTCTTCAGCTTTTGTCTCATTTGTATTTGGAAGAATTATTACAAACTCATCTCCACCAATTCTTGCTAACAAATCATTCTCTCTACAAAAGTCTGACATGATATTCGCAGCAGAGACTAATAAAACATCTCCTGATTTATGACCAAAAGCATCATTAATCAATTTTAAACCATTTATATCTGCCATTATTATTGTTAATGGATAGTTTTCTTCTATATCTAGTTTCAATAAGTTTTCCTCATAATATCTTCTATTGTAGATTCCAGAAAGAAAATCATTATTCGCAGCGTATTCAAGTTCGGATTCCTTTTTCTTTAAATCAGTAATTGTTGTATTTAATTCCTTAGTTTTATCAACAACTAATCCCTCTAACCTATTGCTAAATACAGTAGTTGAATACCATACAACTGAAACCAAAACAGATAAGGATAATCCGAAAACTAAAATCAAATATGAACTATCAGTGCTTTGAGATATTGTCTCTTTTGTAGGGGTTAGTACAAAACTATAAGTACAACTTTTGAAAGTTATATCCCTTTTTGCTGAGATACTTGATTTAGATTGTTGCCAATTATCCGAAGATGCTAAAAGTTGATTCCCATCAAAAACTTGAATCATATAACTATTCTCTGATTCAAAACCAACCGACAATATTAATCTAGGTACATTAATATTTCCAAGGATAAAACCTGCGAATACATCCTCGTTATAAATCGGGAGCAATATATTTGAATATTCAGAATTGCTTTCACCACTATTTAATTCCATACCGACGATATATTCAGTATTTTCTGCAGGCGAGACTCTACGAACAATTAAATTTCTATCTACCCAAACAATATTCTCGATTCCAGTTTGATATCGAATGTAAAATTCCGCGTGCATATCCCAGTCCTCTTCTTCATGAAGGTTATTTGGAATTCCATCAGATGCAAGTTCATTCAAACTAAAATAGACACTATCAATTCTTCCTTCAACTTTATTAACATAAATATCTGTAACTGATTCCACATTATCTGATAATTTTGCTAAACTATCTGCTTCAGATGATTTCCATAAAGTAATCGTTATAAAAACACAAATCAATCCAATAACTAATCCTAGATATCTTGAACGAAAAAGAGTAATTTCTACTCTTCTTTCTTCTTTATTGTTTTCTAGTTTATTCATAGTTATCATCCTCTTGTTAGATAAGTAAATTTGATGAAATATTCACTTGGCACAGCTCTTTTTTATTCGTTTTGATCTCTCCATGCATTATTCCATATGCTTTTCAAACTTTCATATCCTAATTCTTCAATTTTAGCTATATATGTATCCCAGTCGTCTTCAACGCTTAATTCTCCAGTTATAAATTTCTTGCTAGCATCGTCTACATAAATAGACAAATCTCCCATAACAATATTAACCATATCAACTGCATCATTACTTAATAATAGCTTTGGACTAACAGCTATAGTTTCATTTGCATTATCAGAATTATTAAGAAACAGCACTATATCATCGGGTTTCTTATTGTCTTCAAACTCTTCATCTTCGCAAAGATTAAATAGTAAATCAAAACCATATTCTTTCGTACTTATTGTTCCATCCGAATTTTTCGAGGTAATTATATTTGGTAAAAACACTTTTCCATCTGCTGTTGTTTCATATGTCAGTTCTTCAATTCCCCAATATGTGAGTTCAATTCCCTCTTCGGAATATACTGCCCAATCAATAAATCTAAGCATATCCTCGAAATAAGGCTTAGTTGTAGCGTTTGCAGATATTGCCAATCCTTTTCTAAATCTATCTACAGGGGGAAGTCCAGTTATACCTATTGTGCTCTCCATAGCAGGTAAAGCAGTCCAGTTACCACCAATTACTCCATTATCCTCTAATTGCTGATTCCAATTATCAAATCCTGAAGAAACCCAAGTTACAGTTACTAAAGCTTTCCCAGTTACGATTTTTTCTATAAAGTCATCATTGCTTTGATCAAAAACTGCTGGATCTAATAATTCGGCAGCATAACATTCGTTTAAAAATCTATATAACTCTCGATAGTTTTCTGTTGCTGGGGAATAATTCCATTCATCGTTCTCTTCATTATAGAACCTTGTCCCAGACCAACCTGCAGGTATTCCATATCCAGCACCCATCATACTCAACAAATGGGCTCCGCCCCATGATGCAGTTAAAGGAGTTGATTCAGGATATATTCCTTTCAATATAACCAGAGCGTCAAATAACTCATCATAAGTCGTTGGCGTAGAAATACTGTTTTCTTCAAAGATATCTTGCCTGTAAATCCATTGCTGAACTTGCAATTCTCGTTGATACCCAGGAAGAATATAATACTTCCCATTAGCCAATCTTAATTCATCAATATTATCTTGTAAATCATTTTCTTCAATATAGTCTTGGTAATTCGGCATCAAATCCTCATACTCACTTAACGCTAATAATTTCCCATCATTCGCGTATGTTTCTATGGTATCTGGCCAAACTTTCAAAATTACATCTGGTGGAAACTCTGATTCTAAATTCAATTCAATTACCTCTTCATAATCGCTATCATCACCTAATCTCATGTCAAATATGACGTTTTTCTCATTCTTATATTCATCTAGAATCGCCCAATCCTCGCTATAAGGGTTATCCTCAGTTTCATTATAAAGTACACTGAAAGTAAAAGGATTGTTATTATCATCTAAATTACAACTTACTAAGGTCGTTATAATCATAATCAATAAAACCAATATTATTTTTTTCATTGTTATCCTCCTCAAAATTATAAAGGAAGTCCCTTTTGTAAACGATGGTATCCTCCTTATTAAAAATCATTGTATATACTCGTATTTATTAAAGGTATCTTTATATATAATATTACAATAATATAGCCAAATAATCAAGACTGTTATATTTCAACTATTAAGGTAAGACTTGTGACTTAATAGGGTATTTGTAGACTTTTTTAAATTCGTTTATTTCTATATCATCACTTTGTGTTATAATGTCTAAGTATGTGGCAAATACAACTAAGAATTTACTACCCCTAATTACAGGGGATTTTTATTTTACCTATACAAAAAATATAATAAGAAAGAGGAGAAAAACTATGTTAGATGTATTATTACCAATTGGAATTATACTTGCAATTATTCTTGCAATATTCGCAGCATCGTACGTTAAAGTTAGACCAAACAGAGCATTCATTATTACTGGTCCACGTAGAGCGAGAGTAGTAACAGGAAAAGCAACTTATAGAATTCCATTCTTTGAAAGAATTGATATTGTACCACTTGATATTATTCAAGTAGATATCAAAACATCAACAGCAGTACCTACAAATGAATTCATAGATATCTTTGTAGATGGAGTAGCAAATATCAAAGTAAAATCAACTGAACAAGATATTAAACTAGCCGGAGAAATCTTCTTAGCGGTTGGCCAAGAAAGAATTAAAGCTATTGCCCAAGAAATACTTGAAGGTAACATGCGTGAAATTATCGGACAAATGAAGCTTACTGAACTAGTTCAAAACAGAGATAAATTCGCAGAACAAGTTGGAGATTCAGCAATGAAAGATATGGAGAAAATGGGATTAGAAATAATCAACATTACTATCCAAAACTTTAACGACAAAAACGGTGTAATCCAAGACCTTGGTGTTGACAACATTGCACAGATCCGTAAAGTAGCAAACATTGCAAAAGCCGAAGCTGAAAGAGATATTCAAGTAGCAATATCAAAAGCTGAAGAAGTAGCAAATGAAGCACGTATTGAAGCAGAATTACTAATTGCTGAACAAAATACAAACCTTGAACTTAAAAAAGCAGAGCTTAAGAAAAAAGCTCAAACTCAACAAGCATCAGCTGATGCTGCTTATGCAATTCGTCAAGCTCAAGAATTGAAAACAATCAATGTTGAGAAACAAAATGCAGCTATTGCTAATAGAGAAAAAGAAATCGATTTAAAAACTAAAGAAGTTGAAGTTCAAGAAAAAACTTTAGAAGCTACAATCAAGAAACAAGCTGAAGCTGCAAAATTTGCTGCTCAACAAGAAGCTGATGCACAATTATATACAAGAACTAAAGATGCTGAAGCAAAACTTGCAGAGAAAACAAATGAAGCTGAAGCAATTAAAGTTGAAGCAGAAGCAGACAAATATGCAGCACTTAGAAAAGCTGACGCTGTTAAAGCTGAAGCTGAAGCTGCAAAATTCGCTGCTCTTCAAGATGCTGAAGGTATCTTAGCAGTTGGTATTGCTGAAGCTGAAGCAATTGAGAAAAAAGCTCTTGCCATGAAATTAATGGAAGAAGCAGCTGTATTAGAATTAGTACTTAATTCAGAAGTATTACCTAATATCGTTAGTGCAGCAGCTGCTCCACTAGCTCAAACTGAGAAAATCATAATGTACGGAGAAGGTAATTCAGCAAAACTATCTAAAGACATCATGAAAACTACTACAAACATCCTTGAAGGAATTTAGTACTTCGTTACTTAAACATATGATGAAAATTACGGGAGCCAATATCAGTGTTTTTTATATTTTGAATGAAAGAACATCTGATTAAGACCATTTTGTTTCGTTTGGTATAAATAACGAATTAATTAAAGCAATTAATCCTGACAAACCCTAAGATGAATTCAAAAAAATAATTGCAGAAAAAAGAATTTCCTATTTAACTAATATTTCTAAAGATACAATTCTTAAGTATAAAACAATTAATAA
>JAOZSP010000205.1 GCA_029939615.1 Candidatus Izemoplasma sp.
AAAAGGATTTATGACTACTGTTCATGCTTATACTAATGACCAAAATACTTTAGACGCACCTCATAAAAAAGGGATTTATGCACGTCGTGGTAGAGCCGCAGCAGCAAATATAGTACCTACAAGTACTGGTGCTGCAGTAGCAGTTGGAAAAGTATTACCTAGATTAAAAGGAAAACTAGACGGAATTGCTTTACGTATTCCTACAATAACTGGATCTTGTGTAGATTTAGTTGTTGAATTAGAAAAACAAGTAACAGTAGAACAAATTAATGCGGCTATGAAAGCTCGTGCTAATGAGTCTTTAGGTTATACAGAAGACCCAATCGTATCTAGCGATACAATTGGAATTCATTATGGAACATTATTTGATGCTAATATGACTAAAGTTATGACTGTTGATGGAAAACAAATGGTTAAAGTACTTACCTGGTATGATAACGAAATGAGTTATACGGCTCAAATGATAAGAACAATTGCTTATTTAGCTGAAAACTTAAAATAATTACTTAGAAGACTTGCGAATGCAAGTCTTTTTTAATGGATTTTTTTTTGGATTTAATATATAATCTATAGGAGGTGATATTTATGAAAAATCAATTTGATAAAAACCGTACTAAACTAATAGAACTTATGAAAAAAAAGAGTATTTTAATTTTGAATTCAGGAAAAGCACAACATAAAACAACTGATCAATTTTATCCGTATTTACCACACAAGAGTTTTTACTATTTAACAGGGATTGAAGAAGAAAATTGTGTGCTTGTAATTGTTAAAGGTGAAACTTCGAGTGATACCTATTTATTTATTGAAGAAACAACGGAATTTATGAGATTATGGGTTGGCGAAAAAATGAGCGCTAAAGAAGCAGCAAACATTTCAGGGATAGGTATAAAAAACATTAAATACAACAAAGATTTTAATGGTTTCTTTAAAGGTGTTATGAGTTATACTCGAGGAAGTTTTATTGAAGTGCCAAATAGCTTGTATTTAGACTTGTATCGTGTAAAACCAACAATCGAACCAATTGCTTTAAACCAATTCCAGGAAATTCTTAAGGTGTATAAAGAACTTGATATCTTAAATATCAACAAACATATGTCAGTTATAAGGATGTTTAAATATAAAGAAGAAATCAAAAAAATGCAAACAGCTATTTCTATGACTAATAAAGGATTGAAACGTATCATGAAAGAACTATCTAATCGTAATAATGAGTATCAAATTGAAGCAGACTTCAATCATGAACTTACTTTAAATGGAGCAGATGGACTTGGGTTTAATACAATCTTAGCTTCTGGAGATAATGGAACAGTACTTCATTACGAGGACAATAATTCACCATTAGAAGATGGTAAATTATTACTATGCGATCTTGGAGCATTACATAATAACTATGGAGCAGATATTTCAAGAACATATCCTATTAATGGGATATATAGTGAACGTCAAAAACAAATATATGAAATAGTTTTGCAAACAAATAAAAAATCAATTGAGTTTGTAAAACCAGGAATTACTTGGAAGGAACTTAATGATTTCGCTAGAAATCTATTAATAAAAGGATGTAAAGAGATTGGCTTGATTAAAGATGACAAAGAGATTACTAAATATTACTATCATACAATAGGACATTTCTTAGGACTGGATACACATGATATAGGACATTACAATCTTAAATTAGCTGAAGGCATGGTAATTACAATTGAACCAGGACTTTATATTAAAGAAGAAGGTATAGGAATTAGAATTGAAGATGATATTTTAGTTACTAAAGATGGACATCTAAACTTAAGTAAAGAAATTATAAAAGAAATAGTTGATATTGAACAATATATGAAATAAAAACGGCTTAGCCGTTTTTTTATATAGGTAGAAAATAATCGTTTTTTTTCAAGTTTGTCTCAAGTAAACTATGATATAATAGAGTAGGTGGTTTTATGGATTACATTCAAGGAATAGTAAAAGCTATTATTTTCCATAGTGAAGAAAATTCTTATACAATAATAAAAGTTAAAGTAACCGATGCAACTGAAAAATTGGATCTTTTTGCATATGATGATTATGACTATGTATCTGTGACTGGATATTTTCCAGTTCCAATGCGTGGTGAAGAGATAAAATTCTTTGGAGATTTTAAAGAACATAACAAATACGGTGTTCAATATGTGGTCAAAAACTATGAGAAGTTAACGGACACTTCTATTGACGGGCTTATCGAATATTTGTCGAGTGATTTATTTAAAGGGGTCGGGTTAAAGACGGCTCTAAATATTGTAAATACCTTAGGTGAAAACACTATCAAACTGGTAATGAATGATAAAAGTGTATTGAATAAAGTACCTAAATTATCTGATAAATTAATAGATGTTGTTTACGAAGGGTTATTAGAAAATAAAGTTGCTGAAAATACATTGATAAAATTATATGGTTATGGAATAACACCGAAAATGGCAATAAGGATTTATAAGTTTTATCAAAATGAGACAATTGCTATAATAGAGAAAAATCCTTATAAATTGATATATGACGTAGAAGGTATTGGTTTTGAGAGAGCTGATACAATTGCAAAGAAATTAGGTTTTGACGAAAATCATCCACTTAGAATAAAAGCAATGATTATGTATTTATATAATTTGATGGGGATAAATTACGGACATACGTTTTTATATA
>JAOZSP010000042.1:0-5548 GCA_029939615.1 Candidatus Izemoplasma sp.
ACAGTAACACCAATAACATCAGTTAATGCGAAGATATCTCCAGCAGTAAATGGATCTAATGAAGCCACAGGTTCATCAGCTAAAATGATATTTGGTTCTTGAGCAACCGTTCTTGCAAGTGCAACACGTTGTTGTTGTCCTCCTGATAATTGATCTGCTCTGTCATAAGCTTTTTCTAATATTCCAACTTTATTTAACGCTTCTAAAGCAATAAGTTTATCTTCCTTAGAGTATATTCCTAAAAAAGTTTTCCATAACGGCATATCTGCAACTCTTGAAGTTAAAACATTACGTATAACTGTGGTTTTGTTTATTAGATTAAAAGATTGGAAAACCATACCGATTTTCCTTCTAAAAGTTCTTAAATCTTTCCCTATTAATTCATTAGTAAGAATATCATTTACTACTAAATCACCCTCAGTTACATCTACAATTTTATTTATGCACTTTAATAGTGTTGATTTTCCAGCACCTGATAAACCTATAATAGTAACAAATTCTCCTTGTTCAATAATAGTAGTAACATTTTTCAATGCTACAACCCCATTACTTTCATATGTTTTCCCCACGTTTTTAAAACTTATTGACATGGTAACACCTCTTTTCTTAATAATTATACACTAATCAAACTTATATTCAAGGAATGATTTTTTCAATACTACAAACTTATATCATTTTTGATTAAATCTTCAAGTTTTTCTCTCTTTTGAATCACAAAAGGTTTATCATTTCGAATTAAGATTGTTGCTGGTTTAAGTATCTTATTGAAGTTGTTTGATAAAGAATTCTCATAGGCCCCAGTACTAAATACAGCAAGAATATCTCCATATTCAAGTTTTGGTAATAGTACATCTTCGAACATTTTGTCTGTTGATTCACATGCTTTTCCAACTATGGTATATGTTTCAGCACAATCTAAACTAGCTTTGTTAGCTACCATAACATCATATTTAGCTTGATATAAAGCTACTCTTAAATTGTCAGTCATTCCGCCGTCTACTGCAGCATAATTTCTAATGTTTGATATTTTTTTTACTGCTCCTACTGTGTAAAGAGTAATTGCTGCTTCACCAACAATATATCTTCCTGGTTCTATTATTATTTTAGGCAAAAGCAAATTATATTTCTCTATGTTTTTAGAAACTGTTTTATGAATTGCATCTAAAAAATACTCTATTGGTTTAACTTTATCACACTTTGTGTAGTAAATACCAAAGCCACCACCAACATCTAACTCCTTACAAACAAAATTGAATTTTGATTTTAGATAATCGATTAGTTCAAAAGTTATATTTATTGCATCAACTACATTTTGGTTTAAATGAATTTGTGATCCAACATGAAAGTGAATACCTTTAATTTCAATATGGCTACTATCTATTCCAAAACGAAATACTTTGTCAATGTCACTTTGTTCCAGACTTATTCCAAATTTCGAGTCTGCTTGTCCAGTTGATATATTCTTGTGAGTATTAATTGTTGATAGCATCGGGGAAATCCGTATTAATACTTTCACTATTTTTCTTGATTTCTTTGCGATTCTTTCTATAGTGATCAGTTCATTGTAGTTATCAACTACAATTCGTCCAACATTATTATCAATTGCGTACGTTAGTTCTTCAATTGATTTATTGTTGCCATGCATCATTATTCTCTTAGGATTAAATCCTCCTTTTAAAGCAATGAACAATTCACCCATACTAGCGACATCAATCCCTAAATTTGATTCATTTATAATTTTAGCCATTTCTAAATTTAAAAAAGCTTTAGAAGCATAGAAAACATCCACATTATTATACTTATTTATGAATTGTTGATTGATATTCTCAATTCTATTTTTAATAATTGATTCATTATAAACATAAAGAGGAGTTCTAAATTCACAAGCCAACTCTACTGTGTTTTGTCCACCAAAATAGAGAGTGTTTTTTAAAATATCTATTGTTCTCATTAATTATCTTCTCCTTTTTATTCATCAAGTAAAAATAAAACATTATGAATATGTAATTTGACTCCAATAGCCAAACATTTTTCATTAATATCAAAAATATCCGTATGAGTAGAAGCATGTTTTCCTAATTTTTCGCTTCCACACCCTAGATGAAAGAATGCACCTTGTGCTTTTTCTTGATAAAAACCAAAATCTTCTCCTCCCATTGATGGAAATTCTTTATATTTTATTTTGTCTTTCCCTATTACTTTTGATGCGGTTTCTATAATTATATCTGTTAAATAGTCATCATTTACAAGAGCAGGATATCCTTCTCCAAAATCAACTTCAACAGAAGCATTATGACTCGATGCAATAGCTGTAGAGACTTCTGTAATCCTTTTTTTTACATAATTTCTAACATCATTATCAGTTGTTCTTAATGTCCCTTTTAGTTCAACAAAATCACTTATCACGTTTGATTTTACCCCACCTTTTATAGTGCCAAATGTTAAAACAACTTGATTTAAAGGAGAAATATTACGGCTAATAATCGATTGTAAAGAAGAGATAATATCTGCACTTACAACTATGGCATCTATTCCTGTATGTGGATATGCTGCATGAGATGCTCTTCCATATATTCTTAAACGCACTCCGCCTGTTGAAGCATTTAATTTCCCATGTTTTATTTCAATATATCCTGTTTCAAGATAAGGCATCACATGAAGACCTAATATATAATCTACATGTGGATTTTCCATGTAACCTTCATTAACAATTCTTTTTGCTCCTGCACTAACTTCTTCATCTGGTTGAAAGAATAATTTAATATATCCTTTTAATGATGATTCGATTTCCTTCAATACAATAGCAGTTCCTAGTAACATTGCGGTATGAGCGTCATGCCCACAAGCATGCATTACACCTTCATTTTTTGATTTATAAATAACATCATTTTTTTCTGTAATTGGTAATGCGTCAATATCAGCACGAATAGCAATACATTTTCCAAGTAAAGGATTTCCAATAACAGCTACTATTCCAGTTGTTGCGGCTTTTGTATATTTAATTTCATAGTTATCCAATATTTCCATTATCTTTTTTTGTGTATTAAATTCCTTTTTACTTAATTCTGGATACATATGGAAATGTCTTCTATATGATATTATTTCTTTTTCAATTTTTTGAACTAATAATTCAATATTCATTATTTTCACCTACTAGATTATCCTTTATTTTATATATTCTTTGTGATTTTGTATATACTCTTGGTACTCTACTAGAAATCATTGATATAAGTTCATTTTTATTAGTACCTAATATATTACTTAATTCTTCTAGTGGAATTCCTTTTTCACCAAAAACAATTGCTTCTATGCCCTTGTTGATATCCATATTTGTTATATCCACTGTTAACTGATCCATTGTGGGTAACCCCACAATTCGGCATTTATTTTTATCAATTACAACGTATCCTTTATCAAAAATGTTTCGTGGTATTCCGTCTGCGTACCCAATTCCTAAAGTAGCTATTTTTTTAACAAGGGGATATTTAGTATCAGAATAACCGAATATTCCATCTTCAATTTTGATAATATTAGTTACTTTCGTTATTAGTGTTTGAACTAGCGAAACATCAATTTTACCGATTTCGTTCTTGGATATAAGTCCAAACATTAAAGCTCCTATTCGATAAAGGTTTTGGTGATATTTTGGATGCCTAGTTAAGGCAATACTGTCAGATATACTTTCATATCTATACCTAACACCATTATCTTTTAACTCTTTGCAAAAGGATTTAAATGTTTGATATTGTTTAAGATCTTGTTTCTCATCTACTAATCTTAGATGAGTATAGACGCCTTCAATAATTATATTATCGAGTGAACTAATCTTTATAATTTCTTCTAAAAACTCACTTGATGGCGTTTTTCCTAAACGATGAAATCCAGTATCAACGTTTATAAAGATTTTTGCCTTCTTAATGTTATTAATTAATTTTGCTTGATGCAACTCAGTGATTGATACTATAAAATCATTTTCAATAGCGATTGTTAATAATTCATTGGTTAAATATCCAAATATTAAAATTTGTTTATTTGTTATATCTTTAATTTTCAATGCTTCATTTAAGGTCGCTACTGCGATTATCGGAATTTCATGATACTGATTTAGTTCTTCAGCTATTACTGATATACCATGTCCGTAAGCATTAGCTTTCAAAACAAATAGATAATCTGCAGTACAGAATGATAATATCTGCTTTACATTATTATGGAAAACATCTAAATCTATCTTTAAATATGTATCTCTATATAACATATAATCACTTCCTAATTATTGAATATTAATTTAATTAATCACTTGTTTCTGATTGTGTATATTGTGTAAATAGTTCTATAAATTTCTGCATATTTTCAGAGTAAACTGTATAAAGAATTACTTCTGTATATTCTGAATTTTTATAGTCAATTTGATTTCCAATTGCTTTTATCATAATATTATGAGTTCCCGGAGTTAAATCTAATGGGAATTGATTACTTGTTGATTCGTAATTAACCCCATCAATATTAATCATATATGAAGCTGAATTCAATACATGATCAAAGTTTAAATTACCTTCTTCATCTATAAAAACATTACTAGGAGTGTTTAATACTTCACGTAAATCAGGAAATATTGCATCTTCAATAACAGGAATATGTTCTCCTCTAACAAAGAATAAACCATTTGCTATAGGACGAGGTGTTCCATCAGATGGAGTATTTAAATATATATATTCATTTGATTCATTTATCAAGGACATAGTAGTACTACCACCACCATCCAAATTATAAGCTTGAACTGCATCAAAATATAACATGATTTCCGCAAGTTCATAGGCTGTTACTCCTAAATATCCATTAACGTAATCTCTACCATCAACTGTAACAAAAAAGACTGTACCATCTTCTTTGATCCCAATCGCAGTACGGGGATGACGATAAGTTGGTCCTGCTCCTTCAGTATATGTTTCTGTAGCGATTCCATCTTTTACTAATTCTTCCCATGCACCTATTGCGAATCTAACTCCTTCAAAGTCACCACCAATATGCTGTTGAACTACAATATAATCAGTTTCAGTTATTAGTTCATTATTATTGAAATTTTTACCGACAATTACCATTCCTTGTAAGGGAGGAATTACTTCATCATTCGTTTGATAGTCTAAATCTCCTTTTCCAAAAAAGATTGTTCCCCAGTCATCAATTTTTATATTAGAAGCATTAATTACTACTTTATTTAAATCTCCAGTAATTAAATCTTGTTTATTTTCAAAAAAGACTGTTATATTTTCTTCTGAAGAAGGAAGCATATTTATTCCTTCAACGGAAATACTTTGTTTTAAAGCTCCTTCACTATTAAAAACAAGAAGCTCGTATCCACTAAATTCAGGTCTACCAAAAACAGTTTCCCCGTTATCTTTAAACCCAATTACAGTTCTTTCATATCCTAGGCCTGGTGATAACACTTCAAAGTTACGAACATATGCTTCAACGGGATAACCTGTACCACTATAAAAATCACCGTTAACCCCACCAATAACTTCATAATTCGGATAACTTTCATTAACAC
>JAOZSP010000042.1:5558-9858 GCA_029939615.1 Candidatus Izemoplasma sp.
CATCCGAAATCCATATAATTATCTCCAACAACAATATTTAGATCACTATATCTAGTAGGATTAGCTCCTAAATAATTAATTACTTGATTTGTTTCGGTTCCATTGTAATTGATTTCAGCAATCATTCTTGTATGTCTTACACCGTTAACATATTCAGTTGTTTTCTCACTGTATTCAACTCTAAATAATCCTGAAACATTGGTTAAGTTAGGAGATAGTATTACTACTAAAAATAATACAAAACTTAATGTTTTTTTCATCATAATAATTACTCCTCCCCTGGTATTTCAATATTTATTTGATCAATTAACGATATTGTCATTGTTAGTGTATAAATTTCATCATCGACCATAAGTTCTAATATCATGTCTGATATATTTGTTTGTGATGCAGACATTGAAAATGTTTCTAAAGAACTATTTGGAAACATTTTAGAGAAAAAAATTTCTATATTGGAATAATTTTCTTGATTTAATACGTATCTACCACTTATAACAGTAAACCATGAATATTCAAAATCTTTAAAAAACAAATATGTTTCATCACTAAAACAAGTTTGTGAGTTACTTATAATAACTTCATTCACTACAGTAGTATGTTCACAGACTCCTAAATTATCTTTGTAGTAATCTGTTTGATTTAATGTTTGAATTAATGAAATATTATTGTCAAACATCATTATGATATCAAAGTCTGTTTCGTCTTCTGTTATTGTGACTTGAAGTTTATAATTTGATATTTCTTTTGTGTAATCAAGTACTGTTCTTAGTTGAATTTGTTGTCCTGTTAAATCAACACATTCCCCATCTATTTCAATTTGGATATCAGTACAAGCAATATCATCAATAACTACATCACCAATTGGATCATCAATCATCTCGTTATCACATGCGGTTAATGAAAATATAAAAAGCAATAATGTTAGAACAATTAGTTTTTTCATAATTACTCCCTTCAACGTATATCATCTTTAAGTACATATAAGACATCAGTAAGAATTATAATTCTATAAATGTTATTTACTTTCTATTTTCATAATTCTAATCGCTTCATAATTATTTCAGCTACACGAATTCCATCTATAGCTGCCGAAACTATCCCACCAGCATAACCAGCACCTTCACCTGTAGGATAAAGATTTGGATAGTTAATACTTTCTAAACTATCAGAATTTCTTGTTATTCTTACAGGAGAAGACGATCTAGATTCAACACCTGTTAAGATAGCATCTTTTTGATTAAACCCTCTAAGTTTATTACCCATTTTAGGCAACGCTTCTATAAATGCATCATTAATTTTATTTGAAAATAACGATTGTAAATTAGCAAATTTATATCCGATTGAATAACTAGGTATTACTGAACCTAATTTATTTGTTATTTTGTTTTTAATAAAATCATCAACTGTTTGAATAGGAGCATGATAATTACTTCCCCCTAAAACATAAGCTTTTCTTTCAAGATTACGCTGAAATTCTATTCCAGCTAAAGGATGATTACTTAAAAAATCATGTTTATCAACTGTGACAAGTAGTGCACTATTTGCGTTAACATTATCTCTTAGGTACTCACTCATACCATTAACCGCTAACATTCCCTCTTCTGAAGACGAGGGCACAACATATCCCCCTGGGCACATACAAAAAGTATACACACCTTTTTTGTTAGTTGTTTGATGAGTAAGTTTATACTCAGCAGCACCTAATCTTTTATTATTATAATTAGGTCCAAACTGAGATTTATTTATCATTAACTGTTGATGTTCAATTCTAAGTCCTACCGCAAATGGTTTAGCCTGGATATCAACTTTATTTTTATATAACATTTCTATTGTATCTCTTGAACTATGTCCAATTGCTAATATTACATAATCAAAATATTCAACTTTATTATTTATTGTAAGTTTAAATCCTTTATCACTTTGCTCGATATTAGATACTTTCGAGTTAAACTTAATAACTGATCCATAATTAATTATCTTTTCTCTAATGCTTCTAACAACATTTACTAACTTATCAGTTCCTATATGAGGATTATGCACATATAAAATCTCTTCTGGGGCTCCAGCTTTTACAAATTCTTCAAACAACCATTTTCCCCGAATATCCTTTTTTCGATTAGTCAATTTACCATCAGAATAAGTTCCTGCTCCACCTTCACCAAACTGAATATTAGATTCAGTATTTAAAACACCAGTTTCCTCAAATCTTTTTATTGATTCGATTCTCTTATCAACTTCTTCCCCACGTTCAAATACAGTAATATTAATACCATATGAAGCAAGCTTTAAAGCTGAAAACATTCCTGCAGGACCAAATCCGATAACTGCAATCTTTTTATTCTTTTCAAATGTAGTATTCGAGTAATCTTTAACTGCTTTTTTTTCTATGTATTGTTCGACATTTCTAATTCTTTTGCTTAATATTTTTGCTTCATTTTCAGCTTTCACTTTTAAATTATATACAAATAATATATCATCTTTTTTTCTAGCATCAATACTTCTTCTTATAATTGAGAAATCAATGATTTCATTAAGATTTACTTGAATTTTTTTTGCGATGATTTTATTTAAGTCACCATCTTGAATATTGATACTTACTTTTAATTGAGTTATTAACAACATCTAAAATCATCTCCTTTTCTTTGTTTTTTCTATCATTCATTAGAATATATTAATGATGATTACAAATTCATGGTGATAGCAGTTTTAAAAATAACAACTAAGACACCATAAATCTCAGTTGTTACATCTTAATACAATTTACAAGTTAAAACTATACTATTCTATCATATCAATTTTATAATAGGTTTTATTAAAGAATCCTTTAACTCCTGTTACTGTGGTTGCAATAAAAGTTACTTCAAAGACTTCACTAGTACTACCAATTGTAATAGTAACATTAACAATTTCCCCACTTTTAACAACTGAATCAATGATTATAGTTTCACTTTTTAATAAGTTTTGAAAAGTTGTACAGTAAGAAATAGTTTCATCGTTAAAATGTGTTTCACATAGATTATCTTCGCCAATATTAATAAAGTAACTTTCTGCCAAAGCAGTCTGACTATTATTTGCACTTGGCATAACGATAAAGATAAATGTTAAGTATCCAATTATTCCTACGACAATTATTATTAATAGTAGTCGAAGGAATTTTTTCATGATTCTTCTCCAGATTGTTTTTTAGCTTTCTTTCTAAAAGGTCTTGATAATAAGCTAGCTACACCCTTTGGAAAAATTGCTAACCCTTCTGTAATTATTTTTGGCATAAATTTTAGAGAGTCTTTATATGCCATTCTTCTTATTTCTTTTTTATTTAGTAATTTATTATCATTGTATAAATATTTTTGCGTTACAATCCCAACACGGCATGTAAGCATACTATTAGCTATTCCACCAATAATGCTACTTGAAATTGTTTTTAAAAATGGAATATCTGTCATTGTTTCACTAATCTTTGTTGGCATATATTCTGAGAGATCAACGTCTTCAATTCCTTCAGCAATTAAGCTTGTTAACATAACATTTATACTTAATTTTGCTAAATAAGGATAGCTTGGTCTAAATCCAGAAAGTTCAACAATTTCTTTAATCATTTTTAAATTGATAGTTAAAACACTGATCATATCTAAATTTCCATTTTGTGATAAAGCCGTTGTAATTAGTACACTCTTAGAATTACTAACAATAGCTTCATCAATATTTTGCTTTATTGTTGTATTAAAAACTGTTTGAAGAGAATTTCTTAATTCTTGTTGATTAGACATAGTATTCTTCAACAATTCTTTATCTTCATCTTTAATAGATTCACTTTTCAATAAAACACGTGCTGCATCTTTATATACTTTATGCTTTTTAACTTCATCACTAAGCATAGCGTCTACTGTAAATGTTGGTGCTAAAACAATTACTCTTATCGGATTAATAATTAAAAAGTATAATAAAACAACACTTAGAACATAGAATGAATATTCTAAATATTCATGAATATTTCTTAATTTTTCTCCAACTTCTAATACATTACTTAAAAGAATGAAAAATATCATAATTAAACTTCCAATTCCAATTAAAATCCAAAATCTCTTTTTACCCATATTACCACCTCGTTATACCTATTTTATCATAAAATCGTGGATATTATAAGAATTCCGAAAAAAAGAAAAAGCACAAAAATGTGCTTTTAAATTATTTTAAATTTTCCGGATTAAGTCCATCAAGTTCAGGAAGAATAAAACGACCATCTTTTCTTATTAAAACATCATCAAAATATATTTCTCCTCCACCATATTCAGGAGTTTGT
>JAOZSP010000206.1 GCA_029939615.1 Candidatus Izemoplasma sp.
ATAGAAGAAGAAAGACGTTTAATGTATGTTGGAGTAACAAGGGCTCAAGAAAAACTATTTTTAACCAACGCTGATGTAAGACAAACATTTGGAGAGACTAGTCGTAATTCAGATAGTAAATTCCTACAAGAAATCCCGGTAGAACTTATTGATAATCAAGGATATAGCGTATTTGTTAAACGCTCTACCAATGTAAATTCAATTTATAATAAGCGAACTGATTTTAGACATAAAGTAATTAGTGATCGCAAAAATAAGTTGGAAAACTATGAAAAAAATGATCTAAATAAAGGTGATAAAATTTCACATTCGAAATTTGGTGACGGAATTGTAGTAAGTGTGGTTGGTGACAACTGTATTATTGCCTTTAAACACCCTTACGGAGTTAAAAAACTTTTGAAAGATCATCCAGCAATAAAGAAGAAATAATCAATAAAATATGGTATAATTAAGTGTGGTGATAACATGAATATTAAGAAAAGAATTGACGAGTTAAGAACGTTACTAAATAAGTATAATTATGAGTATCATACTTTAGATAATCCGACAGTAAGTGATCAAGAATTTGATGCTTTACTACATGAATTAATAAAACTAGAAGATAATTATCCAGAATTTAAAAGTAATGATTCACCAACTGTAAGAGTAGGGAATGTTGTTTTAGATAAATTTGAAAAAGTATCTCATGATGTACCAATGATGAGTTTAAGTAATGCTTTTAATGAAGATGATTTAAGAGCTTTTGATGAGAAAATTACAAAAGCAGTAGGAAATGTTACTTACAACGTTGAATTGAAAATTGATGGACTAGCCGGTAGTTTAAAATATGAGAACGGTAGTCTTGTTTTAGGTGTCTCTAGAGGAAATGGAGTAATAGGTGAAAATATTACTACCAATATACGCACAATAAAATCAATTCCTTTAATGATTAATTATCCACATAACCTAGAGGTTCGTGGTGAAATATTCATGAGTAAAAAATCATTTGAAAAAGTTAATAAATTAAGACAAAACGAAGGATTAGAAGGATTTAAGAATCCTCGCAACGCAGCTAGTGGAAGTATTCGTCAACTAGATAGTAGTGTTGCTTCTTCTAGAGGATTAGACATGTTTATATACAGTGTTATTTCTCCAGAGGAACATGAAATTACTAAACATATAGATGCACTAAATTTTGCTAAAAAACTAGGATTTAAAATTAATCCTTTAAGTGTAAAATGTAATAATATTGATGATGTACTTACATTTATCAATGAGTACAGCGAGAAAAGAAATAACCTAAAATACGATATTGATGGTATCGTAGTTAAAGTAAATGATATTAGTTTATATCCAAAAATAGGATATACTGCAAAAAGCCCAAAATGGGCAATAGCATATAAATTTCCCGCAGAAGAAGTAATAACTAAAATTAACTCAATAACATTTCAGGTTGGACGTACAGGACAAATAACACCTGTAGCTAATTTAGATCCAGTTATTGTACAAGGAAGCACAGTATCACGTGCTACACTTCATAATGAAGACTACATATTAGAAAGAGATATTAGAGAAAATGATTATGTTATAATAAAGAAAGCTGGGGACATTATTCCTGAAGTTGTACGAGTAGTTATAGATAGAAGACAAGAGAATACAAAAACATTTAAAATGCTGTCTTCATGTCCAGTATGTAACGAAACAATAACTAGAAAAGAGAGTGAAGCAGATTACTACTGTACCAACCCTCACTGTGACGCTAAGAAAATTGAAGGTCTAATCCATTTTGCATCAAGAAAGGCAATGAATATTGAGGGATTAGGAGAACGCATTGTAGAGCAATTTTATAACGATAAACTAATTAAAACTATCGATGATATTTATCTTTTAAGAGATTATCGAATGGATTTAGTTGTTAAAGAAGGATTTGGACAAAAAAGTGTTAATAAACTACTAGATAATATCGACGCAAGTAAAAACAACAACTTAGATAAATTACTTTTTGGACTAGGAATAAGACATGTCGGAGAAAAAGTATCAAGAGTATTGGCCGATAATTTGAAAGACTTAGATAATTTTGATAGTCTTTCGAAGGAACAGCTAGTTAGCATTGATGAAATTGGTGAAGTTATTGCTCAAAGTGTAATTGATTATTTTAACAATAAAGATAACCAACAGTTATTATTCAATTTAAAATTATTAGGTTTAAACACAAAATATAGATCAAATGTAAAAGAAAAACAGGAATTTACAGGTAAAACATTCGTTCTAACTGGAAAATTAGAACTTTATAAAAGAGATGAAGCAAAAGCCATTATTGAATCTTTAGGTGGTAAAGTTTCAGGAAGCGTAAGTAAGAAAACAGCTTACGTTATCGCTGGAACTGATGCTGGAAGTAAGTTAACT
Organism: Candidatus Izemoplasma sp.; assembly: GCA_029939615.1. Classification (GTDB taxonomy): domain Bacteria; phylum Bacillota_I; class Bacilli_A; order Izemoplasmatales; family Izemoplasmataceae; genus Xianfuyuplasma. Next base: position 2,386 of record JAOZSP010000206.1, read on the forward strand.
AAAGCAAATAGTCTAGGTGTAAAGGTTTTAACCGAGGAAGAATTTAAAGAATTACTAGATAGGTGACTAATATGTTAAACGAAATTATTATTAAGGGCGCTAAAGAGAATAATTTAAAAAATATTGATGTACGTATTCCTAAAAATAAACTTGTTATTATGACAGGTTTAAGTGGGAGTGGTAAATCTTCTTTAGCATTTGACACAATATATAAAGAAGGAC
>JAOZSP010000043.1 GCA_029939615.1 Candidatus Izemoplasma sp.
TTTTTTTGCCTACTTCTACAGGACCTTCACCCTTTTTTTCAACTTCAGAAACAACTACTAAAGGGATTCATTTAGCAGTGAATTCTGTTATTTTTTTATAAATATTCATTTGATCACCTCGTTACAGTGTATATGTTGTTATAAATGCGATTATAAGTAAAATTGATGCAAAAATTGGTTTAGAATCTATTTTTGCAAACGAGAAATTAAATTGCTTATCTATAAATAATAGTCCAGAAGCTATAACTCCACTTATTAATCCGCTTATTACAACAAATTCAAAACCAGCATTAAATGTACCAATATAAGGAGCTAGGTTTCCTGTAGTGATGTATTGGAATACCATCCAAGAAATAAATACAGCGCGCCAAGTAATACTAGCTATTGGTAAAGCAATATAGTTATTAACTTTTTTCTTACTAAGTAATAAGTTTACTACCATTACAACAACTAATGACTCTAAAATAATTGAAACAATAGGATTAATTGTTTTATATATGCTTATAGCTGGCAGTAAAAAATCAACTGATTTTATTACTGCTGCAATTAATGCAACATAGAATAAAGATGCTTTACTATTAGTTTTATTGTATGCTTTATATAATATAAGTGCTGCAATCGGGAACATAATGCTTCCTGCTATTGTTGCAGGAATGAAGTGTAAAACATGTCCGATTGTTGCCTCTAGTATTCCCCAGATTGATCCGTAGACAATAATTTGTGTAAGTAATTTCAAGTTTTTATTCATTGTTATCTTCCTCTCTTTTTTTCATTGCCATAAAGATTTTCTCAGGTGTTAAAGGTAAAGTTTTAAGTCTTACCCCAACGGCGTTATATATAGCATTAGCTAAAGCCGCTGGTGGAGTATCAATTCCTATTTCACCAACACTTTTAGCACCATAAGGTCCACTTTCTTCATAACTATCAGCAAATTCTGTTGTTAGTTTTTTTACTTCAAGTCTTGTTGGAATACGGTAGTTCATTAAATCGTTTGTAATTAATTTACCTTTTTTGGTATATAGAACTTCTTCATACATTGCCATTCCTATACCTTGCATTATTCCACCTTCAACTTGTCCTTTTGCTAACATTGGATTGATTGTGGTACCACAGTCAACAACACTTACGTAGTTCATGATATCAACTTCGCCTGTTTCCGTATCCACTTCAATTTCAACATATCCTGCCATAAATGGTGGTGGTGATTTTGTTCCAAAATAACTACCTGTAGCTACAAGTTGTTTTTGGTCTTCGTTATAGTATAAACGATTTGATAAATCGTTTATTGTTATTGTTTTGTCATTTGCCTTAAATGTTTTCCCATCGTATTCAATGTCTTCTGGTTTTACTTTTAAAGCTACACTCGCTTCTTCAATCAACATTTCGCGCATTAGTTTGGCAGCTTTGTATACTGCATTACCACTAACGTAAGTTGTACTTGAAGCGTATGCTCCTGTATCAAACGGTGTTAAATCACTGTCTGATGAATAAACAACCATGTCTTCAATTTTACATTGCAATGTTTCTGCAGCAATTTGAGCTAAGATAGTATCACTACCTTGTCCAATGTCTGTTGCTCCAACCATTAAATTGTAAAAACCATCATCATTTAGTTTTATTGTTGCACTTCCCATGTCGATATACGGAATTCCTGAACCTTGCATTGCGATTGCCATTCCTACACTTCTTCTTTTTGTTTTAGAAACTTGTTTGTATGGATAAATATCATCCCATCCAATTAGTTCTCTACCACGATGTAAACAGTACTCTAATTCACATGATTCCATTGTCATTGCTGTACCTTCAGTACCTTCACCCATAATTGCGAAAATTGGTGAAGTTTCATGTTGTTTAATCATGTTTTTATCACGGAATTCTAAAGGATCAATTCCTAGTTTTTCTACTAACATATCTATTGCTGACTCTAATGCGAAGTTTCCTTGAATCGCACCATATCCACGATATGCTCCTGCTGGTGTATGGTTTGTATATACTACTTCCCCATAAAATCTTACACTTTTAACTTTGTTATAAAGAGGTAATACTTTGCTTCCAGCAACCATAAATACTGTTAAAGCGTGCTCTCCATATGCTCCTGTATCACTTAAAATATGACAATCAATACTTTCTAACACACCATCTTTTGAAGCTCCTAATTTAACATCAATACGCATTGGATGTCTTGAATAACTTGATTCAAATACTTCTTCTCTCGTATATACCATTTTTGATGGTTTACCTGTTTTTAAAGTTACTGTAGTTACAAACATTTCACCATGAATATGTTGTTTACCACCAAATCCACCACCAACACGTGGTTTTATTACACGAATTCTACTTAGAGGAATATCTAATGCTTGTGAGATTATTCTTCTAACATGAACTGGTGTTTGAGTTGAGGTGTATAATACTAATCGGTTTTGATAATCGATTCTTGCGTTTACTGTATGTGGTTCTAACATTACATGGGCTTGTGCTTGAGTATAAAAACTATCTTCAAGTGTTACTTCACTTTCTTTTAAGTCTTTTTCAACACTACCAACTTCCATATGATAAGCTGCGGCTATATTTCTCTTTGGCTCAAACCCAATTGGAAACTGTTCAAAGATTCCATCTTCAGGATGAATAATTGTTTCTGAATCTATTGCTTTTTCAAAATCAAGGATTGGTTCTAATATTTCGTATTTTACTTTTATTAACTCTAACGCTTCACGGCATATTTTGTCACTTATAGCAGCAACACAACATACTTCATCACCAATATAACGAACATATTCATCAAGAACAAATTTATCATATGGAGAAGGTTCTGGATATCCTTGTCCTGCCCTTGTGAAAGATTTTCTTGTAAAATCTTTATGTGTTAAAACAAGTTCAACACCTGGTAATTTAAGTGCTTCACTATAATCAATTTCTAGTATTTTCGCGTGTGGATGTGGGCTTCTTAAAATCTTAACTATTAAGGAATTCCTTTCTGCTAAATCATCAGTGTAAGCAGGTCGACCCATCATTAACCCTTTTCCGTCAATTGAAGGAACCTTGTTATTTACAACTTTCATTCGTCATCCTCCAAACATTTTCTAATTGAGATGACTTGGCTTTGATATCCAGTACATCTGCATAAATTACCAACTAGATATTTTTTTATTTCATCATCGGTAGGGTGAGGATTTTCTTGTTTAAGAGCATACATAGTAAGTGCTAATGAAGGATTACAAAATCCACATTGATCTGCACCTTCATCTCCCATATGTTCACTCAACTTCTCAGCATCTTTACTAATCCCTTCAACAGTTGTAATATGACAACCTTCTGTTTTAATTGTCAAAAGAGTACAAGAAGCAACTGGTTTATTATCTAGTAATACTGTACAAACACCACAACTCGAATTATCGCAGCCTCTTTTTACACTTAAAAACCCGTGTTCTCTAAGAGTATCTAATAAGTACTCATCTGGCGAAATATCAAATACACGTTCTCGGTTATTTACTGTAACATTAATTTTCATTTGACATCACCTCTTTTAATCCTCGTTTTATATATACTTCGACTAAACTTTTTCTGTATTCACTACCTGCACGTGAATTTGAACCAAGTTTCATTTCGTTAGCAGCAATTGATGCTGTAGTAGCGATTACTTCATCGTTTACTACTTTTTGATTATTAATATATTCAACAGCTTTTAAAGGTTCAATGGCAATACTTGGTCTTGAGCCTACAAATATTCTAATTTTATTTTTTTTGCTAACAGCAAAATTTATAACAGCAAAATCTAAAGCTGTTTTTTGAACTTTGTGGAAGTATCCTTTACGGTTATCTTTTTTGATGATTACTCTCACTAAAATATCTTTATCAAATCTTTTTATATTCATAAATTCTTCTAAAGAAATCTCTCCATAGTTATGAAAAACTAATGAAGTATCCATTACAAGTAATGGCGTTAAAATATCAGAAAAGGAATATTTCCCCATAACACTACCACCAATAGTCGCAATATTACGAATCCCCATTCCCATTATATGACTAATTGCTTCACATAGTATCCCATTACAATGTGATTGTAATGCTTTATTTATTTCGATTTGATGTAATGAAGTCATTGCTCCTATTTCGATTGAATCTTTCGTTTCAATTATTTCATTAAGATTAGCTGGAGTAATATCAATTGCTGTTTCCACAATTTTTTTAGTAAGTTTTAGCCATGCTCCTCCACCAATAATAATATTTTGCTTATCATCAAGTAACATTTTATAAGCATCTTCTAAATTTGAAGTTTTGTAATAATTCTTAATCTTCACTTCCATCATTCCTTTCAAATTTGTTTAGTTTTTGGTAATCACTTTTATTATCAACATCATAAATAACTCCAGGATCGTTTACTTCGATATATGTAACTTCATAACGATCTCTAAATATTTTCAGGTTCGAACTAATATCTTCGGTTTTTAAACTAGATATCAGCTCTTTTCGAATCAGAATAGGGTGCCCTTTTCGACCTTGGTAAATTGGAACACTAATCTTACCAGTACTATCTAGTAATTTTTGATATGTTTCTACTTTGACCAAGGGACAATCTCCAGGAATCAAGAACAAATCATTTTTGACCTCGGAAACCCCTTTCAAAACCGAACTAAACATCCCGTTTTCATGATTACTATTATGGACAATTTTTATATTCCTCATTTTTCCAAAATATGGTAAATAATCTTCTTTATAATATCCTGTTACAATAGTAACATTATTACATATTTGTTTCATTGTTCTAACAGAATGAAAAATTAGAGGATGATTTTTATATTCGAGCAGCATCTTATTTTGCTTCATTCTACTTGCTTTTCCACCAGCTAAAATTATTCCTTCAACCAATAAAATCAACTCCTAACTTTTTTTAGATGTTTTCCGATAATAACCAATATCCTGTTTAACCGCTTAAGTAAGACATTCATACAAGAAAACGCTTACATTAGTATATCCTTTCCGAGTATTTCTATATATTATACCACAAATTGACCAAAAATTAAACAGTCAATATTTGCTAGAAATCTCATAAAAAAGATCCTCTCACAATTATGTAAGAAGATCATTCCTTTTTTTCTAAATTTAATAGTATTGAGATTACTCCTCTTTTGCAAATTTAACTAATTGTTTTCCATCCATTCTAAATGGAATCCAACCTCTTAAAGGTTTTCCACCTAAATTTTCATAGAATCTAATTGAAGGTTTATTCCATTCAAGACAAGTCCACTCAAAACGAGTACATTCATTTTCTAAAGCAGTTTTTGCTAAATGTTTTAATACTTGTTTCCCATATCCTTTTCCTCTTTCTTGATCAATCATAAAGAAGTCTTCTAAATGCAATGTCGGTCTTGCCAAAAATGTCGAGAATGAATAATAATATACAGCGAAACCAATTGGCTCTTCGTCTCTCCTAATAAAAATAACCTGTGCACGCTTATCATCAAAGATGTTCTTCTCAATATCTTCAACAGTTGCTTTAACATATTTTCTCATTCTTTCATACCTTGCAAGTTCTTTAACAAAATATAAAATTTTTCCTGATTCTTCTCTTAATGCTTTCGTTATTGTGATTTTACTCATACAGTTACCTCTCCTCTCAAGAAATATTATTTCTATAAAAATCGACTCTTATCTCTTTCTTTCTTATTTTACCACAAAAAAATTGTTTTTATAACTATTTGTCTTGAGGATTATAATAAGTATAAAAATAAATAAATCCTTTTACATTAATTTTATTGTGTTATAATGTCCGTGTGTAAGCGTTTTATATAATTTATTAAGAAGGAGTTTATTATGTTTAAAAATATTAATGAGATGATAACTTATGTTACAAAAGAGAAAGTTGAAGTAATTGATTTAAAAGTTGTTGATATGAAAGGAAGATGGCATCGATTGTCGATAACCAGTCAAAAATTGTCGTCTGATATTATGGAAAAAGGGATTGGTTTTGATGGATCTAGTTATGGTTTCTTAACTGTTGAGAAATCTGATATGGTGATGATTCCTGATGTTACATCATGTTTTATTGACACTTATAAAGCTCATAAAACAATTGTTACTATTGCCAATATTTATGTTATTAAAGACAATAAATTAATCAGATTTGAAGATGATCCTCGATATGTAGCTGAAAAAGCTGAATCTTATATGAAAAACCATGATATTGCTGATACTTGTTTATTAGGTCCGGAATTCGAGTTTTTTGTTTTAGATCATGTATCTTTTAAAAACACAAATCAACATATGGAAGTAAAACTAGATAGTGCTCAAGCTAACTGGAATAGCAGTGATGATTCTTATAAGAACATTGGTTTTACTGTTCCTAATCATGGTGGTTACCATGTTGATTCTCCATGGGATGCGAGTTACGAATTTCGCACAGCTGTATCTTTAGAAGCTGAAAAAATGAATATTCCAATAAAGTATCATCATAGTGAGAATGGTGGCCCAGGACAAGTAGAAATCGAAGTTAACTTTGCAGGTATTAAAGAAATGTCAGATCGTACCATGAAAATGAAAAATCTTTTGAATTTAACTGCTTTTGAAATGCGAAAAAGTGTTACATTTATGCCTAAACCTTTTGTTGATGAAGCTGGTAATGGTATGCATGTTCATATTCAATTGAAAAAAGACAACAAATATATTATGTATGACGAAAATGGTTATTCTGGTTTGTCGAAAACAGCTCATTATGCAATTGGTGGGATATTGAAACATATTAAAGCTATAACAGCAATAGCAAATCCTTCAACTAATTCTTACAAAAGATTAGTCCCTGGATATGAAGCACCTGTAACAATTGGGTATGCAACTTCAAACAGAAGCGCAGTAATAAGAATTCCTGGATATACAATTCAGCCTGATGAAAAGAGATTTGAACTAAGAAGCCCAGATGCAACTGCTAACCCATATTTAGCTTATTCAGCAATTATGATGGCTGCTTTTGATGGCATTATAAATAAAATAGATCCTGCTAATAAAGGATACGGACCATATGACTTCAATTTATACAATTTAAAAGAAAGACAAAAAACTAAAATTAAATCACTTCCTTCAACACTAATGGAAGCGGCTCATGAATTAGAAAAAGACTATAAATTCTTACTAAAGGATAATGTCTTCACAGAAAATATGATTAAAAATCATATTAAGAGAATTAAAGAGGAATATTTAATCGTAAATAGAATGCCTCATCCAATTGAGTTTGAAATGTATTACAGCTTATAAGCGGAATTTATTCCGCTTTTTTTTCTTTATATCGAATAAATAATAAACTACTTTCTACTATACTAACGCAAGTGGTGATCTAATAAAAACATCAAAATATAATGATTTACTTAAAAATCATTGCATTGGTTACTATGCTTACAGTTCCTATAGGCGTCCTTCTTCTTCCTAAAGTAAGATTACTAAGAACAGCTGGTACAATTATCTTTCCTATCTTTGGATATCAGCTAACACTTTGGTACTCCAAAACTAGTGATAGAAAACGATATAGATGAAGACTACTCATCTTCGATTTAATATCACAAATCCTTTATATGTATTTAAATTTTGAATAAAAACCTGGTTATTTCAACAAAAATGAGTGGGGTTTACTATTACAAGCTTAATTCCAAATTGGATACTTTAAATCCTACGAAAAACTATAAGATATATAGAAGATTATACTTAATTATATTGGATATTTCTTCCATCCCGTTTATATTACTATATTAATTATTTTATATATCATAATATACTAATAGGAGACCTTTGGCCTCCTATTTATTTTGGATGTTTCCTAAATAAAGAATGATTTTTTGCTTATCGTTTATTGTAAATTGATGATTGCTATCTTTTTGAAACTCAATTATTTTTGCGTCTTCTAAAACCTTATAAACAGCTTTAAACTTTTTAAATTTTGTTTGTGATAAACTTAAGTTTTCATCTATTTGTCTAAAGCGGTTATTAGTATCCAAAGTAGTATAAATTTTTTCTTCTTGATACGATCTCATTACTTTTAACATGTTTGCTAAAGCACGACGATTAATAATATTTGTTAAATATGGCTTGATTTTCTCAAAATCAGTTTGCTTAGGCTTTGTAGTACCTTTCTTAGTTGCAGTTGTTTTCCCATTAGTAGGTTTTGTTGCTTGAATTACTTTATAATCATCAATAATTAAAATCTTATCAGTTGATGATTTAAAAACGTTTTTCTGTGAATCATCACTTGATGCAACCATCCAAACTTGTTTTCTAAATTTTCGTAATGTATTCATCACAATGGAATAATCTGAATCACTTGTTAAAAAGACAAATAAATCAAATTCAGGATTACCGACATGTAATTTTTCTAAAGCATCCACACTTATCATTAAATCAGCTCTATTTTTTTTACCTGAAATGTGTGGAGCGTCTTCAATTGTAAAGTTTAACTCACTTAATTGATTACGAAATCTTTTTAAGTTATTAGAATCTCCTATTGCTTTTTTAAGCCCAAAAACAGCTTTTTCTACTCCTTCAAACTCATTTACTACTTGTAATCTTATATCGTCTAAAAGGTCTTCTAGACTTATCATTCCTTGAATGTTTTCAACATCTAAATATATTGCTATCGAAATTGTTTTCATTTTTTTCCTCCTTGTTGTTTCAATTCATTATATCACAGAATTAGTAATAATTTTAGATACAAAAAAAACTCAGAATCTGAGTTTAGTTTGCAAGTTCTTCTTTTTCTAATTTCTTTAGAAAATCATGTAGTGGTTTTTCAGGTACAAATCCTACGTTTTGTCCTAAAACTTCTTCTCCTTTAAAGAAAAGTAATGTTGGAACACTACTAACACCATATTGTTGTGCTTGAGGATGTTCATTTGCATCAGCTGCGATAAATACTACATTATCTAAATCAGTATCTATTGCTAATTTTTCAAATATTGGTTTTAACATTTTACATGGCGGACAAGTTGTAGTCGCAAATTTTACTATTGCTATCTTTCCATTTTCTAAATAATCTTGAACAGATTCATTTGGTTTTAATTCTACTAGCATATCAATTCTCCTTTTTCTCATTAAAATACATTGTTATTCTATCTCAAATTATAAATAATTTCAAATAGTTTGCTCACGAAATATGAAATAATTTGTGTTATAATAAATCGAGGTGGTTTTTATGATAAAAGATGTCAATCCATTTGTACATGAATTATTGAAAAACGTTGTATCTGAAATGGACTATTCTATTGATGCAACTTGTGGTAATGGTAAAGATACTTTACTCCTTGCTAAGCTAAGTAAACATGTTTATTCTTTTGACATTCAAGATTTAGCAGTTAGACATACAAAGAAACTGTTAGAAGATAATAATATTTTCAATGTTACCCTAATAAAAGATACTCATGAAAGAATGAGTAAATATATCAATAATAAAGTCAAGGCTATTACTTTTAATTTAGGATACTTACCTGGTGGGGACAAATCAATTATAACTAATGAAAGTTCTACTGTGCTAGCATTAGAAGATGCTACTAGTTTATTAGCTAAAAACGGTGTGATTACAATAATTATATATGTCGGACACGTAGGTGGTTTAAGTGAGGCAAAAGCCGTTGAAGAGTTTGCTTCTACTCTAAATAAAAATGAATTCAAAGTAATAAAATATTATTTCTTAAATACTCATTTACCACCATATGTAATTGCTATTGAAAAAAAATAACTTTGCCTTTTCATATAAGGTCATAAGTGATAAAATGATATGTTAACGAGAGGTGATTATATTGAAAAAATTGTTTAATTTAATACTTAGTTTATCTTTAACAATA
>JAOZSP010000044.1 GCA_029939615.1 Candidatus Izemoplasma sp.
AGAAAGGTTATGCTAGTGAAGCTGCTTTCAAAATGAAAGAAGTGGCAATTGAATTAGGATTGAAAGAGTTAGTTGGTCTAGCAGATATTAGTAATATTCCTAGTCAGAAGATATTAGAGAAAATTGGATATAATTATAAATCTACTATCAAATTGTGGGGAAGCACATTAAAATATTACGAAATAGTATTATAAAGAAAATCAAAAGAGAGTGTGAAAATATTCTCTTTTTTTCATGAAAATCAGTTTCATATAATTATGCTTTTTAAAATCGCTTTTGTTGTGGTAAGATAGTATTGTAGATATTTTTTATAGGAGATGAAAATATATGGAAAAATTAGTTGGTAATTTACTTTATGGACAAAGTGGCGGTCCTACAACAGTAATTAATGCCTCGGCTTACGGAGTAATAACTGAAGCATTAAAAAAGAATGATATTATTGAAGAAGTTTATGTTATGAAACACGGAATACAAGGGGCTTTAAATGAAGAGTTCTTTCATATTGGTTCACAGGACAAAGATCAAATTGAGTTATTAAAACATAGTCCTGGTAGTGCTTTTGGTAGTGTAAGATACAAAATGCCTTCTTTTAAGGAAGATGAAACAGATTATATTAGACTACTTTACATTTTTAGAAAATATAATATAAAGTATTTCTTGTTTAACGGTGGAAATGATTCAATGGATACTTGTCATAAAATTGCTGAATATATGAAGCATGTTGAATTTGATATTCGTGTAATTGGGATTCCTAAAACGATTGATAATGATTTACCTTTCACAGATCATACACCAGGTTTTGGTAGTGCTGCAAAATATATCGCTAATACTATGCAAGAAGTAGCGTATGATATGTTAGCTTACCCAAAAGGAAAAGTTACAATAGTAGAAATAATGGGACGTCATGCAGGGTGGCTTACTGCTGCAGCTAGTTTAGCTAGTATTACTGGATACGGTCCTGATTTGATCTATTTACCTGAAGTACCTTTCTCAATTGAGAAATTTAAATCTGATGTAAGAAGAGTATATGGTGAATCAAGACAATGTTTAGTTGCCGTTAGTGAAGGGTTAGTTAATGAAGAAGGTATTTTAATTGGATCTAGTAGTGGATTAAAAGATGCTTTTGGACACTTCCAATTAGGAGGAGTTAGTTCAAAATTATCAACAATTCTAAATAGTGAAATGAGAATTTCTTCAAGAACTATTGAACTAGGAACAACACAACGTGCAGCATCTCATCTTCAAAGTTTAACTGATGTTAATGAAGCTATTGAAGTGGGTAAAAAAGCAGTTCAATATGCTATCAAGGGTGAACATGGAATAATGGTTACTATTATTAGAAAAGATTCAGATGATTATAAAGTGAAGTTTGGTAAACATCCATTAGATGAAATCGCGAATATTGAAAGAACAATTCCTGCTTCAATGATAAATGAAGATGGAAATGGTGTTACTCAAGAGTTTATTGATTATGCTTTACCTTTAATTGAAGGAGAAAATACTCCTTTATTTGAAAATGGTATGCAAAGATTTAGTAAATTTGAGAAATAATGATTAAGGCTTGAGAAATCAAGCCTTATTTTTTTGCTGTTTTCATGATATAATACATATGATTTGAAGGTGATAATTATGAGTATTAATATCAAAAAAATAAGTAACTTTGTTAAGTTGAATTTAGAAAACGAACCAACTGGCCATGATTATTTGCATGCTAAAAGAGTTATGCAAAATAGTGAAGAACTTGCTTATGGTTATGATGTTGAAATAAATATTATAAAAGCCGCAGCACTAATTCACGACCTAATAGATTATAAATTAGATGATAAATATAAAGCATCTACAGAAGAAATAAATGAACTACTAGGTGATTCCGGATTTGATAATTCTCAAATTGATCATGTTCAAGAAATAATTAATAACTTATCTTATTCTTCTAATAGAATACCTTTGTCTTTAGAAGGGAAAATCGTTCAAGATGCTGACAGATTAGACGCTTTAGGAGCTATTGGTATAGCTAGAACATTTGCGTTTGGCGGTAAAAATAATCGACTAATATATAGTGAAGATAGGGTTGATAGTAAAAATTCTATCGCGCATTTTAATGATAAATTATTGAAGTTATCGGAATTAATGAATACTTCGAAAGCAAAATTAATCGCAGAAGAAAGAACAAAATATATGAAAGAATTTCTTGTTAGATTTAAAAGAGAAGTTAGTGGTGAATAATATGTCAGAAAACTATAAATTTGTTCAAAATAAGAAATGTGAATTTTTCCCTTGTCATAAAGTAGACGAAGATAAATTTAATTGTTTATTTTGTTATTGTCCTTTATATATGCTTGGAGATAAATGTGGTGGTAATTTCACTTACTTAGAAAATGGTGTTAAGGATTGTTCAAATTGTACAATCCCTCATATAAAAGGAACAGGATATGAGTTTGTTATGAAGAAAATGAATGAAGTAATTGAAAGCACAAAAAAAGAATGATTAAGTCATTCTTTTTTTAATTTATTTTTTGTGTAAGATATCCTCGTATTGATTATTTCTCGTTAATTTTACCACAGCGTAGGAGCAAACAGGAATAACCTTTAAGTTCTCTTCACGTGCCATTTTAACGATGCTGGCTAATAGTCTTCCTGCAATATTTTGTCCTCTTAATGAAGGATCTACGTATGTATGATCTATTATAATTACGTCTTCACTATGATATTTATATGTGATTTCTGCAATAATATTTTCTTCTGTTTCTCCGATATAAAATTTGTTATTACCTTTTAGGATTTCCATTTTATATTCCTCCTTATTATTTCTAATATACCAAATAAAACCATCTTTAACAATAGATGTGTTTTATGATATAATTTTATTATAGATGATTATAAGTAAATTAGTTTAAAGGCACTAGAAATATTTGCCTTTTTTGAATAGAAAGAAGGAGTAGTTTTGAAACTTAAAGAAGAGAGAATAAAGAGTAAAAAGATTTATGAGTGTTTTTTCATGGAATTGTATGAAGATGATGTTTTACTACCAAATCAAAAAAAGAGTAAAAGAATCTATATTAAACATGATGGAGCGGCAGCGGTATTGCCGATTACAAAAGAAGGTAAGATTATTTTAATTAATCAGTATCGTTATCCTATAAGAAGCATATCTTTGGAAATACCCGCAGGTAAAAAAGATTTTATCAATGAATCAGGATTAGAATGTGCTGTTAGGGAATTAGAAGAAGAAACAGGATATATGTCTGAGAATATTAGTAAGTTTACTGATTTACATAGTTGTGTTGGATATAGTAGTGAAATGATTGAAATGTTTATCGCAAAGGATTGTTATAAGTTAGAACAATCAAAAGCTGGTGACGATGATGAATTTATCGAGTTATTAGAGTTAAGCGAAATAGAAGTTAAGGAGTTACTTAAACATGGAAAGATTACTGATGCAAAAACTTTGGTCGCTTTACAACACTATTTTTTAAATTAAACTTATATTTAAAGGAGTAAGTATAATGGATTATGTTAAATATATTAGATCTTTAGTAGGAAATAATAAGATAATAATGAATGCAGCAGCATGTATTATCGTTAATGAAAAAAATGAGATATTGCTTCAACATCGTGGTGATGATCATTTTTGGGGATTGCCTGGGGGAATTATGGAATTAGGTGAATTACCTACGGATACTGCGAAAAGAGAAGTGTTAGAAGAAACAGGATTTAATGTAGAAATAGTTAGATATTTAGGTGACTATCATAATTTTATGAAGGAATGGCCTGGGGGAGATAAAGCACATATTATTTGCTTTGTTTTTCTTGCAAAAATAGTTAGTGGGGAAATGATTATAGATGGGATTGAAACTATAGATTTAAAATGGTATGAATTTTCTTGTTTGCCTGAAATAGATGCTGTTGTTCATAAAAATGCAATAACTGATTATTACTTAAAATAATAGTCATTATATGGTAGAATATTTATAATATATATAAGAGGTGGATTCATGAAACCAACAAAAGCAGATAAGAGAAAAGATTTCTATTTGAAATTATATATTCCTTTCGTTAGAGTTTGGATGTTTTTTGATATGAAGAGTAAATACGTATTTGATAAATCTTTTGATAATAAAAGAAAAGAACCTTATTTATTGTTAGCTAATCATACATTTTTGTTTGATGTTATTCATATTCCTTTAAAATTGAAAATTCAACCTTTTATGGTTGCGTCTCAAAATTTGTTTAGTAAGCAACCTCTTAAATTTCTTCTTATTAAAGTTGCTCATGCAATACCTAAATCTAAAGGTACAAGTGATATTAGAACGGCTAAGGAAATAATTGGTGCTGTTAAAAGACAATATCCAATATTCATTTGTCCTGAGGGTAACACTACTTTTAACGGTGAAACAAATTATATTGAAGAATCAACAATGAAGCTTATTAGAAAACTAAAAATTGATGTTGTTGCATGTAATGTTAAAGGTGGGTATTTATCTAAGCCAAGATGGGCAACTGGGAAAAGAAGAAACAGACATGTAGAACTACATTATAAAGTAATAATTAAAGCTGAAGATATTAAGAATATGTCTTTAGAAGAAATATCAAGTGCAGTTAATGAGGGGCTTTATAATAATGACTATGAATATCAAAGAAAAGAAATGATTCCTCATCCTGGAAAAAAACTGGCTGAGGGAATTGAGAATATATTATATACTTGTCCTGAATGTGAATCTATAGGATCTATGAAAGCAAATAAATCAACTATTAGATGTAATAGTTGTGGGAATGAAGGGTTCGTTAATAAATATGGATTTATTGAAGGATTTAAGTTTGATAATACTGTTGAGTGGGATAACTGGCAACGTAAGTTTGATAAAAGCTTAATTAATGAAGTGATTGAATCACCGGGTAAAATTTATTTGGTTAATGATGTAGATTTTACTAGAAAATTTTTAGGGAATATCACAATACGATATGCGGATAAAAAGTTTATTATAAAGGGTGGTACTGAAATAGTATTTCCTTTTGATAAAATAGGAAATCCAATTGTGACATTAAGAAGAGAATTCAATATTAATTTTGAAGAAAAACATTATTTAATTATTATAGAAAAATATATAACTTCTTTTTTAAGAGTTGTGCAAGAGAAATATTGATTTAAGAATAGATGGTTTACAATAAAATAAAGTGTTACGAAAACAGCAGGTGGAATAATGAGCGTATTTGAAGTCTTAATGTTGGTTTGTATTGGATTTGCATGGCCAACAGCTATATATAAAAGTATAAAAAGTAAGAGTGTTGAAGGAAAGAGTATTTTGTTTTTATATATTATTATGGCAGGATATTTATTTGGAATGATACATAAGATAGTTTATAATTTAGATTTTGTTATTGTGTTATATGCTATTAATTTTTTAATGGTATTTACAGATATGATTTTGTATCATAAACATAAAAAGATTTATAGTGAGGAAGGAGTGTCATTATGAGTTTTGTTTTACAGTTTGATCTAACGATTTTTTCAATGATTTTACTTGTTGCTTTACTGACGATGATATTCTTGAAAAAAGAGTTTAATAGTGCTAGTACTAGAAATTTTAGCTGGATAATAATAGCTACAATTGTGATGCTTATATTAGAAATTTTAAGTTGGGTTTTTGATAGTAAACTAGGAATTGAGAATTATTACCTAAATTTCCTTTTTAATTCATTATTTGTTGGATTTAATTTAGTTGTGCCAGCATTATGGGCGTTTTATATAGATTTGTTAATTTTTGGTGATGATAAAAGCAGAACTACAATTAGAAGAGTCTATTTTATACCAATTGCAATAATGCTATTGATAGTTGTCGTTAATATTTTTACCCCAGTTGTTTTTTATATCGATGATGTGACAAATGTTTATGAAAGATTACCATTAATTATGATATCGATAATTATGACATTTTTCTTATATGTGTATTTGTTTACTGTTGCAATAATGAGAAGAAATGAATTGAGCAATAAAACGATTCACGCTGTTATGATATTTTTGTTTTTACCTTTGATAGCTGCGTTGATTCAATTATTGTATTTAGGATTGATGTTGATTTGGCCATCAACAGCTATTGCAATTGTCTATTCATATATAATTTTTGAAACTACTTCAAGTAGCAGTGATTTTTTAACAGGAGCGTATACTAGAAAACGATCTGAGGATTATATTAATAATTTATTAAGTAAGAGTAAGAAGTTTTCTGTTATTATGATTGATGTTGATGATTTTAAGATTATTAATGATACTTATGGCCATCAAATAGGAGACAAAGCATTAATAGAGTTATCGAATATATTAAAGAGAGTTTTTAATGAGAAAGCGGTAGTAGCGAGAATTGGTGGAGATGAATTTTTAGTGGTTACTGAAAATACTAATAAAGGATCTGTACAATATAGTTGTAAAGAGGTACAAAGATTATTATCTTCAAGTAAAAACGAGTATATTAATAGTATTAAGTTTAGTTTTGGTGTAGCTGTTTGTTCTACTATAACTGATTGTTCTTTAAAAAAATTACTAACGGTATCAGATAATAATATGTATATAAATAAAGCGAGAAATAAGAACTTGCATAGAAGAAAATCAGATTGATAATTTTTACTGCGAAGGAAGTGTTTTAAAATGTATGATCAAATTATTAGATTAGTTTTGCTTGTTCTAATAGGAGGACTAATCGGTTATTTAACTAATAAAGTAGCTATTAAAATGTTATTTAGACCTGTAAATCCAGTTAAGATATTGTTTATCACTTTTCAAGGAGTTTTTCCTAGAAGAAAAGATCAAATGGCTGTTTCTTTAGCTAATACAATTGAAACAGAATTATTAAGTAAAGACGTTATTATGGACAAAATCTTAAGCCCTGAAAAAATTGAGAAGTTTAAGATAATCGTAAAGGAATCTTTATCAACAAAAATTACTGAAATGATACCTCCTATGATGAGGATGTTTATGGGAGATAACCCAGAAGATATGGTTAGGAATTTACTTGATAAAGAGGGAGATAAGATACTTGAAGATCTTGTAGAGGATCTTAAAAATAAAGGGTTAGAAGATTTAAGTGTTTATGAAATTGTAAAAGAGAGAATTGATAATCTTGATTTTGTAGCTTTTGAAAAAATTATTTTTGGATTAATGAGTAGTGAACTTCGATTTGTTGAAGTTATTGGACTTTTCTTAGGAGCTTTTATTGGTCTACTTCAATTTGTTATTACGTTATTCTTTTAAAAAAACAGCTAAATGAATTAGCTGTTTTTTAATGGGTTAAATGTTTGATTAATCTCTTTTTCAATATTATAAGCAATATTAATTAGTGTTTCTTCTTTATTCATTGGTGCTAAGAAGTATGTTCCTATTGGCATATTGTCTTCATCTAGACCGATAGGGATACTCATAGTTGGAAATCCACAATGGGGTCCAATACTAGTATATGAAGCAAAGTATATCATATCTAATTTATTCTCTTTAACTATTTGTTCAAGGGAGTTTTTTACATCTTCCTTTTCTTGGAGTGCTTCATAGTATTCTGGTTCGTTTAATCTTCCTGATGTATGGTTTAAGACATCTAGTAAAATTTGTTGGCCGTATTTAAGATTTGCTTTTTCATTTTCTTGATTGAATTTAACGATGTCTTTTAGAGTTATAGATAAGCCTTCATTGCTAAGATAATTATTGATGCATTTTTTGAATTCGAATTTCATAAGATGGTAGATGAATTTTGGTTGTATAAATGATAAGTCATTAATAATTATAGCTCCTTTTGATTTTAGGATTTTTATAACATTGTTATAAGCTATTTTTCTTTTGGGTGATAATTCATTATACTTTCTTTTATCAATTCCAATTCTTTTTCCTTTTAGGTTGTCTAGAATTAAAAAGTTTGTATAATCTATATGTTTGTCTTCTTTAATATTTGTTACAGGATCAAGAGGATCATTACTTCTAATAGAAGATAAAACTATAGCAGCGTCAGTTACATTTTTGGCTATTGGTCCTGCTGTGTCTAATGTTGAAGATATCGGGATTATTCCTCTTCTACTTACAAATCCTATTGTTGGTTTTATACCGACAACACCATTTTTCATTGATGGTGAAATAATACTTCCACCTGTTTCGGTACCTATTGAAACTGGTGCAAGATTTAATGAAACACTAACAGCACTTCCGGTAGAACTACCAGAAGGGTCTTCTGAAATGTTCCAAGGACATAAAACATATCCTCCTAAACTAGAGTAGCCGTTAACGCTATTAAATGATTTGAAACAAGCTAATTCTGTTAGATTTGTTTTCCCTAATATAATCGCACCTTGTAGACGCAATGATTTTGTAATATAAGCATCTTCTTTTGCGAAGTGATTCTTTAAGATGATTGTCCCAGCTGTAGTATGTGTTTTATCAGCGGTATTGATATTATCTTTAAGTAGTATTGGAATACCGTGCATCTTGCTTCTAATTTTCCCGTTTTTTCGTTCATAGTCTAATTTTTTAGCGATATTTAACGCGTCTGGATTTACTTCATAGATACTATTATATAAAGTACTTCCGTTATCTAACTGGGTAATTCTTTCTAAATAATGTAGTATTAATTCATAAGATGTAATTTCTTCTTTTTCTAAGGCTTTTTGGATTTCTAATATTGTTAAGTTATGGATGTCTATCATTTTATTACCTCCAAATTTACTATGAAATTATTATACCATATAGTTTGATTACTTAGTATAGTTTGGTATAATAAAAATAGAAACTGAGGTGGTTTTATGAGGGCCGATTTACATACGCATTCACGTTATTCAGACGGTCTTTTAACGACAGAAGAATTGTTTATAAGAGCTAAGAAAAATAATGTTGATGTTATTGCGATAACTGATCATGATATTGTACAAGGTGTTAGTGATAATATCTTGTATGCTAAAAGGGTTGGAATTGAATATATTGTTGGAATTGAGTTATCAACTGTTGAAAAAAAGAAACCTGTTCATGTGTTAGGTTATTTTACTGATGAATCATATAAAAGTGACGAACTTAATGAGTATTATAGAGACATAAAAAGAAAGAGAGAAATAAGAGCTAGAAAGATTATCTCGAATTTGAAGGAATATCATGATATTAATATTGATTATAATACTGTATTAGGATTATCAAGAGGAATAATAGCAAGACCACATATCGCTAAAGCAATTAATATGAGTTATCCAAAATATAAGCATAATTATATTTTTGAGAACTTTATTGGGAATGAGTGCAAAGCTTATGTTCCGAGTTGTGAATTAAGTGTGCAAGATGGTATTGATTTATTAAGAAGAAATAATTGTTTAGTAGTTTTAGCTCATCCTGTGTTACTAAATAGTGTTATTAAAGAAACGGTTTTGCGTTATGATTTTGATGGAATTGAAGCCATCTATTTCCTTAATAAAGAAAATGACGAAAGTAATTATCGGAGTTTAGCTAAAAATAGAAATATGTTTTTTACTGCTGGATCAGATTTTCATGGGATAGTAGATGATACTAAACACGGAGATATAGGTGATGTAGTATTAAGTGGTGAAGATTTAAGTGTGTTTACAAATAGGTTAAAAGAAAAAAATGATGCTATATTGACAAAATAGTGGGTATATGTTATATAATATAATTATCAAGAGAGGACGTGTTTCAAGTGAGAAACAGACATGTAGTTGAAACTTTAAGATATAAGGATAGAGGATATATTCATTATACGATTATAGAAGGATTTGATAATGAACAAGT